>JAYENM010000207.1:0-2289 GCA_034722095.1 Caldifarciminota bacterium
TAGACATAAGAAAATGAGCTATCATCACGATAGACCACGATTTCTCTGACACTCAAAGGTAAGATATCTCCCTGAGTGATACCAAGGCTGTTGATATCATCTGGATTTGAGGTAAAATATACCTCAAGTACACCTGGTTCAGGTGTTTCCTCAAATTTTGTACACCCTCCAATTATAAGAGCAACAAGAAATAACACGGTTATCTTTCTCATATTCCCTCCATTGGTTTATGTATAATATCAACCACTTATTGTTTTTCTATTCTTTTTTCCGTTACACCATCAAACCAGTGTAGTTTAGCAAGGTCAAAGTATACATTCATATCTTTCCCCCGCTTACAGCTTATATCTGCAGGAGCCCTTATAATAAGACGAGTGTCCCCTGTTTTCGTGTATATGAGAGATTCATTGCCCATAAGTTCAAAGAAATCGGCTGTAAGCTTAATTGGGTCTGTTGAAAGCGTTTGAGAACTTGGTAGATTTTTGCTTGTTGCCTCTTCATATATATCCTCAGGTCTCACACCAAGGATTACTGTTTTTTCTCTGTAGTTTGCAAGCTGTTTTTCAAACTCTGGTGAGATGGGAATTTTGATGTCGCTTGATACGAACATATAGCCGTTGTTGGATGTTATGTTGCCTCTTATAAAATTCATAGACGGATTACCGATAAATCCAGCCACAAAGACATTTGCTGGTCTGTAATATAAATTCAGGGGTGTATCTATCTGTTGTATCTCTCCTTCATTTAAAACAACAATCCTCTCGCCCATTGTCATAGCCTCTATTTGGTCATGTGTAACATATATCATTGTAGTACCTAATTCTCTGTGTAATCTCTGGATTTCTGCTCTCATTTGCACACGCAGTTTTGCATCCAGGTTAGAGAGGGGCTCATCAAAGAGAAAAACCTTGGGAGCTCGGACAATAGCCCTTCCAACTGCAACTCGCTGGCTCTCACCACCAGAAAGTTCACTTGGTCTTCTTGGTAAAAGATTTTCTATATCAAGGATACCAGCAGCGTCTTTCACTTTACTGTCTATTATGGATTTTGGATATTTTCTCAGTCTTAACGAAAACGAGAGATTATCACATACCTTCATATGAGGATAGAGGGCATAATTCTGAAAGACCATTGCTACATCTCTATCTCTTGGCGACAGATCGTTGACCAGTGTATTATCTATATATATACTCCCTTCCGTTGGTTCATCAAGTCCTGCTATAAGACGCAGGATGGTGGATTTTCCACATCCTGATGGACCTACAAGAACAAAGAACTCTCTATCCTTAATATCCAGACTGAGACGATTCACAGCAACAACTTTATTATCAAATACCTTTGTTACATTCTTTAGAGATACATTTGCCATCTATTTTCTCCTCCTCAATTCATATTCTATCTTAAGTAATATATCCTGGCCATAATTCCCAAACTTTCTCCCGAATAGGTTTATCCCTCCCACATTCTTTGCATCCTTTTTTACCTCAAGTCTCGCCGTTATGGGACCATTATTCCCTAAGCCAATATCGGATATTGTCTTATCAGACAAACGCACACCGTCTATGAAAGCTCCTTTTGTGTCTATACTCCAGTGTTTCAACACACCATACTGGGAGTATCTCTCAGGCCACCAGGATGGTGTTATCTCTCCCCTTTTGCCTCCAAAGTCTCCGGGACATGTCCATGTACCAACCTCCACTCCATTGAGGGATAGCGTTATATCAGAAGGATAGTTATTATTATACCCCGGAGCCTCTGAGCACATCTCAAGGGCAATCTCCATTCCTGTTGCCTCGCATCCAGGGGGTATATTGTTTGGGAAGACATACTCTACAAAGCCTCTGGAGAACCACAGAAGTTGGGCAAATATATGTTCTGGTTCGAAGAAGGAGTTTGGAGAATCAAGAAGTCCAATTATCTGGCGGTCACTTACAATACCACAGGTCGGATGAACCTCACAGTTTTTATAAAGACCAACCGGCATAGATACCTCAACCGAATTGGAAGGCGGTCTCGCTTTCGATACAGTAAACTCAACAAGAATATTGTCGTAGTTCCTTGCACATACCTTTTGTAATCCTTGAGAGGCTACTGTATATTCTGATGTTATAAGCCCCACCTTTTCAAGTTTCTGTATATGCATAGTAATGCCAGGTTGGGGCATATTTAGCCTGTTCGCTATCTCATTTACATTGAGGGGACCGTTACCCAACAGTTCGAGAATCTTCAATCTATTCTTTGACGCTAATGCTTTCAGGATTGAAAGCCCATCTCTGCTTTTAACCTTCT
>JAYENM010000208.1:0-4983 GCA_034722095.1 Caldifarciminota bacterium
CTTTTGCTTGCCCCGTGGAATATACCCTATTACACGGAGTTTCCCCAACAGAATAATAGCTATTCCACGGGGCGGGCCCAAAAGAAACGAAGCTTCGAAGAATGCTGTGCAAAAGAAAAGGGCACCCTGTGGGAAAGGTCTCCTGACCTTGACTCTGCCTGCAATTGGATTATCGGCATCAGGCCATACGGCTCGTACGAGAGATGCCTCCCACAAATAAATCTCACAATCTGCCTAAAAAACATAATGGGGAATCCAATGAACAAAAAGTTGGAAAGCCTGTATCAATTGATTCATTCTATTTCTATCACAACACTTTGGGACATTCCCAAATTTTTAATGATGAATAGGCGAAGAAAAAAGGATTTATTTAAGAGAAATATTATGAAATTCGAAACGAAAGCAATTCATATAGGAGAGGAGCCAAAATTCAAAGAAGGTGGCTCTGGTGATGTTGTTATACCTGTTCACCTTTCTTCTACATTTGCAAGAAAAAAGATGGATAAACCGACACATGGATATGAATACTCAAGAACTGGAAATCCAACGCGAAATGCTTTAGAAAGACGTTTAGCTGCTCTTGAAGATGCCAAGTTTGGTTTGGCTTTTGCATCTGGTGTGGCTGCCGAAACAGTTTTGTGTTTATCTTTACTAAAATCAGGAGATCATATAATTGCTTCTGGCGATTTGTATAGCGGAACAAGAAGATTATTTAATACAGTATTCAACCAGAATTTCGAAGTTGAGATTAGCTATGTAGATGTAAGAGAAGTAAAGAATGTTAAAAAAGCTATAAAATCTAATACAAGATTAGTTTGGTTGGAAACACCAACAAATCCATTAATGAGACTTTGTGACATTAAGGCAATTTCGGAAATAACAGAAGGAAAAGATATAATAGTTGTTGTTGACAACACATTTATGAGTCCATATTTTCAAAAACCGTTAAATCTGGGGGCTAACATTGTAGTTCATAGCACGACCAAATTTCTCAATGGACATAGCGATTCGATAGGAGGTGCAATAATGCTTTCTGACGATAAAACCTATAGCGCACTTAAATTTTATCAAAATACTACTGGTGCGATATTATCACCTTTTGATAGCTTCCTAGTTTTAAGAGGAATAAAAAACCTTGGCAATAAGGATGGAAAAACACAATAAAAATGCTATTAGAATTGCTGAATATTTGGAATCTCATCCTAAAGTTAAGAGGGTAAATTACCCAGGATTAAAGAGTTATCCCCAACATAATTTAGCCCGAAAACAAATGTCAGGATTTGGTGGAATGTTATCCTTCGAAATTGATGCAAATTTAAGAGACGCAAAAACATTTTTAGAGAACCTTAAAATATTTGCATTGGCAGAAAGTTTGGGTGGAGTGGAATCATTAATCGAACATCCTGCTATAACGACGCATTCTTACATACCTAAAAAAGAGAGAGAAAAGATGGGAATAACGGATTCTTTGATAAGAATCTCAGTAGGAATAGAAGACATAACTGATTTAATAGAAGATTTGGATAATGCATTTAAAAGAATGACACAAAAATAAAAAAGCGAGCGTTGGAACTCTCCGCAGTCCTTTAATAGACAACAAAAAAATATCATCTGCATTTAACAGAGTAGTTTTTGCTGGGGAGCATTTTAAGAAAACGAAAGGGTCTATCTTTTTAAGGTAAGAGAGACATAGGATATTGCATGCCATTAGTTAGTAGAAGTAGGCAAAAGATTTGTTTTAGGTGTCTTATAGAATAAGGAGGTAGAATGAGAATTTACAAAAGTCTTATAGCATTGTTTCTTTTAGGATTTATAAGCCAGGCTTTTGGCGGAAAACTCACTATTGGAGCAAGGGCTTCTATATATGACCCTCCTGGTGCTCCGGGACCTACTCCTATGGTAGGAGGGTATATAGGTTACAGCATCAGTGAGTATCTGAGTGCGGAAGGAGCAGTAGAATGGACTAACTACGATAATACTACCCTTATACCTATAACCGTCAATATGATCTATTATCCTTTAGGAGAGAGGGGCTTCAATCCATATCTTGGCGGAGGCTCTGGGTATTACTATAAAAAAGTCAACGAGGATATAAAATCCACTGTTGGCTACCAGTTGCTTGCTGGGATTAGCTGGAAATCAACCCAGGACTTCGGATTGAGTTTTGAAGTAAAGTATATTGTTCCTGACATTAAGAATGCAAGCGAGAGGGGATTTTCCTATGGTGGTGGAATAACCGGGTCAATGACAATGGAGTTATAAGGTTTTAAGATACACAGTGTTAATTTGTATATAGGAAATTTAACAGGGATCAGAAGAGAATACAAGAGATAAGAAATCTTTACAAAAAAGAATCTCTTCTCTGCCTAACGGCAGGCAAGCAATTTCTTTTCTACCTAACGGTAGACGGGAATTCCCTGTTTAAAAAAAACGGATTGGAATTAAGGCGTAAGCCTTTTAGCTAAAACCCTTTCCATACGGCCCTACGGCTCGTTCACAGAATCCGTCTCAAGATCCGTATGGATATGGATATGAGATGCTGTGCAACGGATTAACTCCAGATTAAAGAAATAATTTGACAGGGATTGTTTCTCTTTCAATCTCTTTAGTTCCCTGTTGAAAAAGAAATGACAGGGATTGGAAAGCAAATAGTATTTCTTGTTTACCCATACAATCAAGGAGTGAGTTATTGTGTATAGCAAAAACCCAAGGAGGTAATATGGAAGAGGAAAAAAAGACAGAGATATCCCCCTCAACACAGAAGATAATTGAGGAGGGAAAAATATATGCGTTTCTTGGATACTGGGGTATTCTATTTCTTGTTCCCATTCTGGCAAAAAAGGATAACGACTTTGCGGTATTTCACGGCAAACAGGGATTAGTGCTCTTCATATTAGAGGTGATTGTCGCTATACTGGGATACATACCCTTTGTTGGCTGGTTTGTAATCCGACCTCTGGGTTACATCTTTTGTGGGATTATGGCTATTATAGGAATGGTTCAATCTCTGAATGGTAAATACTGGAAGATGCCCTGGCTTGGTGGATACGCAGAAAAAATAAAGATTTAGTAGTAGAAAAACTGGTCAAGTAAAGGGAGCCTCTTCATTTCGGCTTGACCAAGAGATAAAGCCACGCTTTAAGTTAAAATGGCAGAATGGCTATGGAGTTATTAGCTTGCGAAAAGAGGAGATTGAGTCGGTCAGTCGTTACATTGACAGTCAAGAGGAGCTTCATCACAAGAAGAGGTTGTCCAAACTCCTTGAATGCCTTAAGGCAGTTTGATAAAGCCCCTTAAAAGGGGCTAAAAACTGGGTGGGTATTATTCTATTTCTATCCCCACTGCTAAAGCAGTGGGCTACAGAAAACAAAATAGCCTTTGTAATTCCTTATATAGCAAGGGATTATGAGTTTTGTAGAAGGCACCATAAATTTAAGGAAAGGGGGTGATGGTAGGCAATAACAAAGAACCAATCATGTCCAGTGGTTTTATTACGGGTGGGATGAAATCATCTGGCTTGATTGGGAAAGACATTTAAATAATACCACCTAAAAGGAGGAAAAGATGAAGAAATTGTGGGTAGGACTGATAATCTTTGTAGTGATTGTGGTAGTAGTGGTTGGTATAAGATTCGCTACAAGGGCGCTTACAGGAGAAAGGGTTGGTAGAATTACTGAAAAGGCTATAGAGCGCGTTGTAGAAAAGGCTAAAGAGCTAGAAGAGAAAGCACCAGCCAAAGAAGCAGAAATGACTACAGAAGAGGCAAAAGCCCCAGCCAAAGAAGTATCTATAGGAAAGATGAATGATGACATATATGTAGAGATAACGGCACAGAATATGTATATCACAGCGGAATATGCTTCTGAGGCGGAAAAAGTCAAGACCACGGCAGGGGGGGTTAAACTTGCTGAAAAAATGGGGAAGGAAATGGAGGCTGTGTACAAGAAATTCGGCGTTACCGAGGACGAGTATTCAGCATATTACGATAAACGGGTAGAAGGGAATCCTGAGCATTATATGAAACTTATGGAACGGATTAGCAAGCGTGTTGAAGAGTTAGAAAAGGCAGGGAAATAGAAAAAAGATGTACTACGCAAGATTATAGGTAGGAAAATCAGGCGATGCGGCGGCGAAGAAAGGAGATAAAGTATTATGAAAAGTAAAATTGCAGTAACGATGGTAGCACTGGTCACAATCGCATTCGTAATCGGTTGTGCAAGAGTGCCGAAGGTAAAGGTGCCAACACTTGAGAAGGTTGGACCAGTAGCCAGGTTAGGATCAAGGCTACACCAGCCGGAAAAGTAGCGGTTGGACAATCGGTGGTCTTGACTGCTACTGCAGTGGATGAAAATAGTCGCGAGGTCGAGGGCACCCAGTTTAGTTGGAAATGCGATGCCGAAGGAGAACTTTCAGCAACCAAAGGAAAGTCAGTAACTTTCACGCTACTGAAGAAACCGTCTGTAGCCTGTTATATCTCGGCCAAAGCGAATGGCGAAGAAGGAATGATTGCTATTGAAGGCAAGTAGAGAGGGGAGTGACTGCATGGTCTTTATGTGTGAGAATGAAACAGATAATATACAAGTGAAGGTGAAGTAATAAAAGAGGGAGTAAGCGAACCGTAAGGTTTTGAATTATAATGCCGCTGCATCGCCTAGATCAATTATCATTGTTCACTTGCTCTACCTATCCTGACCTGTGTGAATATGACTCTATAACCCTCAAAGTTCACAGAGAAAGAAAAGAATAAAAAATCTTGGTGTCTTCGTGGTTTATTATCTAATCTTGCATTTTTATTTTCGCTATCCTGTTTATCCCGTAGAATACTGTGAGCAAAAAAAGGCTGGTCAATTTTACCAATGCTACGACAAGGGATGTTGTAGCTAGTCCCAGAATGGGCAGGAGGGCTGTCCCACCTATCATACCCGCCATCCATCCCCCCAGAAGGTCACAACCATAAAGCAGTCCCGATGTTCTGCTTATGTT
>JAYENM010000208.1:4993-11754 GCA_034722095.1 Caldifarciminota bacterium
AGAGGGAACTGTGCACCCACGAAGCCACCACAGACAAAGGATAGGAGAAAAAAGATAAAAGGGGGAGGAGAGAGAAGCGAAGAGAGAAGAGAGTAGAACGATAAAGCAAGCAGGAACATACACAGGTCTAACAATAGAAAAGTAGTCAAGCCGCATCTGTGCAACCTGCAATTTATAATAAATCCCCCAATTCCAGCACCTGCCATAAACAGCGATGTAAGTAGTCCTATCATCTGATAAACATACCCGTACAGTGATTGGAATGTGAATATTATGATAAGGTGGAATATCATCCCTGCAAATCCAGATGCAGTGATAGCGAATGTTATGGCGACCCCTGATAGCCTGATATTAAATCCCTTTCGATTCCCCATAGTTATAAAAGCGAGAATCACTATAACCAGAATAGCAAGTAACAGTGTTATTGTAGATAAATTTATTCTCTCCAGCCTGTTAAAGAAGCCACTCATACACGAGGAGAAGAGTGAATTCCAGTATGCAAGGTTATAGAACACTGCAGACGGCAGAAAATCTGAGTTATCTTTCGCTTTTACTTTTCTTATTGATTCGTCGAACCAATCCAGCCAGTATCTATCAAGTTTGTACGTGATGTAGGAGGGTGTGAGAAGGTTAAAATCAAGGTGCCTTTCTGCTAATCTTTTCTGTATGGATTCTTCAATATCCAAATATTCATAAGAAGATGCAAGGAATATATTGGTCTCTCCGGGGATTATTCTTACATACGGATATACAGAGTTTATTGCGTTCAGTACCGATATATTTAATTTCCGGAGCTGGGGGGAGAGATAGGAAAGAGAACCTGGCAAGCCGAGAATAAGCAATCCGTTCTCTTTAAGTTTTGATTTTGCAATGGAGAAAAATTCCTTTGTGAAGAGACGGTTTGTCTGGAGTTCAGAGGGCGAACCAATACCAATAAAAATCGCATCATATTTTAGCGGAGTTTTTTCTGTAAAGAGTCTTCCGTCAATACAGTTTACATTTACTTTATCACTTTTTAATTCAGTTTCTGTCAGAGACGTGGGAAATTTCTGGAGAAGTCTAATTATAAGGGGGTCTAATTCGCAGTAATCCACGCTTTTTACTGATGGGTGTTTGAGTATTTCATATATATATCCTCCTGCTCCTCCTCCAATAATGAGTATGTCCTCAGGATGCGCAAGAATAAGCATAGGAATGTGAACGAATTCCTCCATAGAACCCACATCCGGCACCGGTGTTGTTATGACAGGCACACCGTTTGAAAAGAATGTATACTGGTTCTGTCTCTCGCTCACTACTATGTTCCCATAGATTGAATTTTCACAGTGTATTATATTCTGTCCTCTCCACTGCCTATCGATTGAAAACTTATCTATTTTATGCATGAGAGGAGAAAAAAGTACAATACCAAAAACGACGAGGGGAAAGAGAGAAAATAAAGATCTCTTTTTCAGCAGTATACAGATTACGAGATTTATTATTGATATTCCGACTGCCATCTGAAGAGAGTGAAGATGAGGAATAAGAAGGTAGGTAATTATTACTCCTCCAAGAATTGTCCCTGCGGTCTCGTAGATGTAAACACTTCCTATCTGCTGTGCAGCAGCATTTGTATACTGTAATGACGCACTCTTGTGGTCAGCGAATATCCTGCAGGCGAATGTAAATAGTGCACCGTGAGTTATGCTCACGGGGGCAAGGATGAAGAGTGAATATCCTGCAATGGAGAGAAGTCCCAGGCTCTCACCGGGAGTGAGGAGGAGGTACCCTTTCAAGACACGGGTAAGGAAGATTGAAAGGGGAAGGCATATGGCAAATATAGTCTGCCAGTTTATGAACTTCTTTATTCTTTCTTTTGTGTACTCAATTCTTCTTCCAATAAATATAGAGCCAATTGACTCCAGCAGGAGCCAGTTGGCAAGCACCATACCTATGGATAATTCATTACCATAGAAGACGAGCAAAAGTTCTCTCAAAAGCAGAGTCTCCGCACAGATACCACTTGCTCCCATTATCAAAATTGCCCAGATGAACATAATAAAGTCATTGCGTTATTGGGTCAATGGGTCATTCGTCATTAGTCAATCGTCATTCGTCAATAGGTCATTAGTCATTGGGTCATTGCTTTTTGCACGAATTGAATTCGTGCCTACTAACCAACTAACAAACTAACCAACTATCCAACTAACAAACTAACTAACCAACTTGGATTATAGCACTAAATTTCGCAAATGTCAAGGGAAAAAGGTTTAATCATCTACTCCCAAGGCCTGAGGCACCCTGAGAATTCGTTTTTTCTTGACTTCTCTGCTTTCCTGTGGTATAATGTGCAAGTTAATTGTGAAGGGATAATAATCAACCCCGAAGGGTTGAGTTACATTAAGACAATGGGTTTCTTCTCTCAAATATTCAGGAATAGAGTATTCCTTACCACATTTTTTGCCTGGTTAATCGCCCAGAGTATCAAAGTAATCTTTGGGGTAATAAAAAACAAAAAATTTGATTTCAGGTGGTTTATTGACACAGGTGGTATGCCCAGCTCCCATACTGCTGCTGTTACTGCTATGGCGACATCAGTAGGTATAGCCTTTGGCTTTGATTCTCCGATGTTTGCAATGGCGTTGGTATTTACTCTGGTTGTGATGTTTGATGCACAGGGTGTCAGACGGGCTGCAGGAGAACAGGCTGAGATATTAAATAAGATTATGGAGGATATTCAATTTAAGAGAAAAGTCGGAGAGGATAGACTTAAAGAGTTACTCGGTCATACTCGCTTTGAGGTCTTTGCGGGAGCAGTTGTGGGGGTGCTGGTTGCGGTCTTTTTCTTCAGGTAGGGTCGGGAAAGAAAATTAATTTTAAGGACTTTTTGAGTAGCCCCTGTTATAGGGGCTATATTTGATCTTCTGTATCCCACAATCCAGAGAATATTGCCATTGGCGTCTACAACGAGCTGAATAGATGCTCTTTTATATACAGAGATTTTGTCGTCTATAAATACATTCTTCAATTTCTTTTTCCCCTTAAATCCAAATGGTATAAATACATCGCCTGTTCTTCTATGTCTTGTTTTGAGAGGGAATAAGAGATTATCCATATCAAAATAAACTGTATTCTTTGAACCAATCTTGCCATTGACAGACTTAATACTCTTCACAGGGACAAGTTCCGTTTCTATAATACAATCAGGTAATTCGAGTTTTCCTTGTGGAGGGAGTGTCCATTCCTGCAGATCAGGGTGCAGAACCCTCTTTTCGCTTTCTATAATCAATTTATCATAGTCTCTACGGACGATAACTCCCCGAAGATCTATCCTCTTTCCTGTCTTATTCTTTTCAAGAAGAGAAAAGATGTATTCTACATACTTCTTCTCCTGTGGAATATCCATGGATAGAAGCGTCTTTTTTATCACTCGCATCCTGATCCCGAGGCAGTATTTTGCGAGTTTTGTCGTGTCAATAATTATTTTGTTCATATACAGAAACTCCATCAGTTGTTACTCAATCTCTGCCACTTCATCCCATATCTTATCCACCACCGACTCAATTACCTCCTCATCAGCCTCAAGGATGTCGCGTAGGCGTATGAGTTTCTCTCCAAAATCGGGTAGTGTTTCAAGCAGATGAGGAACAAGTTGATGCCGTATAAGATTACGTTTTATTGATAGATCAAGGTTAGATTCATCTGTGCAGTATAGGATGGAACGGCTGTTCAGGAACTGAAGTATTTCCTTTCTGCATGTACAGATGAGGGGACGGATGATTTTATCTCTCTTGGGTGAGATAAGCGAAAGTCCTTTTAGGCCCGTGCCTCTATCTATCCGCAAAAAGAAGGTCTCTATCTGGTCATTCAGGTTATGGCCTGTTGCGATTAGGTCAAGGTGAAGTTCCTTTCGTTTTTCTTCCAGGAATCTGTATCTTATTGTTCTCGCGGCATCTTCAAGAGAGAGAGAATTTTCTCTCGCAAATTTTGGAACATCCTCAGTATGCACAATACAAGAAATGCCAATATTGTGGCAGATTTTTTTAACGAACTCTGCATCCTTATGGGAGTTTTCTCTTATGCGGTGATCAAGATGGGCAACCTGAATGTCACCTATTCCGATGGTGTTTTTGATTTCAAGAAGAATATAGAGTAAGGCAATGGAATCGGCTCCACCTGAGCAAGCAACCAGAATAGTATTTCCCTTCCTTATCAAATCATAATGGCTTATTGTATCTCTCACTGCAAGGAGAATGTCCATCACAGGTTAAAAACTGTATTAAACTGAACTTTATGATGCAGCCTTCTTTGATAATTGAATCCTGCCCTGTTCATCAATTCCTATAACCTTGCATTTAACCTTTTCACCCACCTTCACTTCGTCTTCAACAGACCTTACGCGTTGATGAGCCAACTGGGATATATGGATCATACCCTCTTTATTAGGAAGTATCTCCACAAATGCCCCGAATGGAAGTATCCGCTTAACTGTTCCAACATATATCTTGCCAACCTCTACATCTTCTGTGAGTTGTTTGACAAGTCTTTCTGCAAGTTCCACAGATTCTTTCGTCTCGCCAGAGATGGATACCTTGCCTTCATCATTTATCTCTATAGTTGCACCACTTTCTTCACAGAGACCCCTAATCACTTTACCGCCCGGACCTATAACCTGACCGATCTTCTCCTTTGGAACGGAGATTACTTTTAATCTGGGGGCATATTGGGAAATATCCTTTCTTGGCGATGATATGGTGCTGTTCATAATTTCAAGTATTTTTATTCTTGCGTCCTTTGCCTTTATGAGAGCTTCTGAAATGGTTTGAATATCTATCCACTCTTTCTTTATATCCAGTTGCAGAGCAGTTACCCCAGTAGGAGTACCTGCAACCTTGAAATCCATATCACCATGATGGTCCTCTTCTCCTGTTATATCTGTCAGTATTGTATCATCAACGAGTCCCATTGCTATTCCTGCAACATTACATTTCATAGGAACTCCTGCGTCCATAAGAGCGAGTGATCCACCGCACACAGTTGCCATAGAAGACGAACCATTGGAAGCAAGGATGTCCGATACAATTCTTATTGTATAAGCGAATGTTTCTTCCGATGGGAGAATGGGGGAGAGGGCTTTTTCTGCAAGTGCTCCATGTCCGATCTCTCTTCTTCCGGGGCCAAACATCCTTCTGACTTCTCCAACGGAAAATGGCGGGAAGTTATAATGAAGCATAAATGATTTAAAGGATTTGCCTTCAAGAGCTTCTATCATTTGTTCATCTGCCATAGTTCCAAGTGTAACGGTACATAATGCCTGTGTTTCCCCCCTTTTGAATATAGCTGAACCGTGGGTTCTGGGAAGAATTCCGACTTCACACGTGATATCTCTCAAGGCGTCGGGCTTTCTTCCGTCTATCCTTATTCCCTTTTTTATGTCTTTTCTGAGTATTTCCGACTCCAGTTTATTAAAAATATATTCCACTACATTTTCATATTCTTCCTCGAATTCTTTTTTTATTTCTGTTATAAGCATGCCTATTTTCTCACCTCTTTCCTTTTTTACAGGGATAGTGAGCAGTTTCTTAAGTCTTTCTGAAGCGGTTTTTCTTATCTTTTTTTCAATATCCTTGTAGTTCTCCGTAGAAGAAGTAAACTTTTCCTTACCATTTGCTGAGATTACTTCTTCCTGCAGTTCCACTATTTTTTTGATCTCATTCTCTGCGAGATGAAGCGCTTCTATTATGATGGATTCTTCCAGTTCATAAGCTCCTGCCTCTATAGTAGTTATTCCCTTTTTGGTACCTGCGGCTATTAGATTGAGTTTTGACTCTGCCAGTTCGCTGAAGGTGGGATTTATGATGAATTCCCCATTGAGCCAGCCAATCCTCACCGCGCCAACAGGTCCCATAAACGGAACAGAAGAAATTGCAAGTGACAGGCTTGCTCCTACAATTCCCAGTATATCTGCATCGTTCATTCCATCCTGTGAAAGGACAGTGGTTATCAACTGAACTTCTTTTCTCAGGTGTTCAGACAGAAGTGGTCTAATAGGTCTATCCATAAGTCTTGAAGATAGTATTTCCTTCTCCGTAGGCCTCCCCTCTCTCTTAAAGAAACCGCCGGGGATTTTGCCTGCTGCATAGGTTCTTTCTCTGTAATCACAGGTGAGTGGGATAAAACCCATAGAGTCAGATTCCTGTCTTGAAAAACAGGTAGTTGAGAGAACTACAGTATCTCCGTATTTGACCAAACAGGAACCATCAGTTTGGAACGCAATATCTCCTGTCTCGATTGATAATTGTCTTCCGCCTAATTCTATTTCCTTTCGCATATCCTTAATCCTCCTTATATATCTATGTTATTACTTTCTTAATTTTAATTTTTTCACCACGTTGGAGTATCGCTCAGGATCTTTTTGAAGAAGATAATTCAGGAGTTTCCGTCTCCTGTTTACCATCCTTATAAGTCCAACTCTTGAGTGAACATCCTTTGGGTGTTTTTTGAAATGCTCTGAAAGGATACCTATTTTATATGTTAGCAATGCTATCTGCACCTCGGGTGAACCAGAATCAGTTTTGTGTACACGGAATTTCTTTATTATTTTTTGTTTTTCTTCTTTTTCCATATCTCCTCCTGTATTTTGTTATGATAAAGTCATTAGGTTATTGCGTCATTAGGTCATTGTGTCGTTGAGTCAATGACCTAATTACCTAATGTCTTAATTACTGTATTTGTTAATCTGCGTGCACCCCCTTAAATAATTCAAAAATAAATGCCAAAGT
>JAYENM010000209.1:0-11691 GCA_034722095.1 Caldifarciminota bacterium
AAAATTTATGATGTATCAGGCAGAGAGGTAAAGATGCTTGTAGATGACAGACTTGAAGCAGGTTATCATATTATAAAATTGGATAGTGAGAATCTTCCCTCTGGCATCTACTTCGCAAGGCTCGTGACCGATAACTATGAGGCGACCAAGAAGCTCGTGCTGATGAAGTAAAATCGTAGTGGAGATTAATTAGTCGCGTGGGGTCGCGTTTTGACATTAGACATTTTTCTCGACAATCTATTGTTTTTTGTAGTAAAAAAATCGGGTTAAATGACCTTGTATACGAGAATGTTCGAGAGAAAGAGATATTATGAAACCGTGAGGGAGACTTCTAATGTAAGTCTCCGAAGGCAATAAAACATCAAAAAAGATAAATAAGCAGGTTGAAAGGATCGAGAAAATATTAAAACGGATTGATAGTGAATGCCTTGACACGAGAAGGTTAGAGATTTTTTGAAGAAGCATCGGGAACGATGAATTACTTGACAAGAGGGGATTTTTGTATTATGATATTAATAGTGATTTTTTAAATAGAAAACTTGCTTCTGATTTCGGGGTTAAAAGTCCGGAGAGGTATATGAAGGTTACCTTTTACCTTTCAAATATAAACAGGGAGTGTAATCTTTCCATACTCTCAATCTTTTTGATAGAATAGGTTGGGGGTATTTTTATTTTCTTTTTTACAGCATTAAGAGCAAGGAGGGGAAATGAAGATATTTTTAAGGTATAAGAAAATTTGTTGGCTACTTCTTGGAACAACTTTCAATTCTTGGCTAATATTGGGAATGTGTTATGGTGAGAATATTTTATCAAATTCGAGTTTTGAGATTTGGCATGATACTCTCGGACTATCAGCCCCTAACGGATGGGTAACATCTGAACTCTATAACTCTTCTACAGCAGTACGCACTACCCATGCTCATACAGGCACTTATGCAATACAACTTGGTGTGCCATCTCAAGATGGCGCCGTAGGAGGCGTAGGTAGATTCGTGAATATTGTTGGTGGAAGCAACTACACCTTAAACCTCTATTACGACTGTCCAGAGGGAGTAAAAGGATATGTAGCGATTGCGCAATTTGACGAAAGTGATTCCGTGCTTCATATAGTCTCCAGCTATTTGGGACCATCTGCTGGATATAGTTTATTTGATACAACTTTCACTGCTCATGAGAATGCAGCAAAATTTTGGGTGGGTTGTAATATTTCAGCCGAAGGTGATGGCATGTGGGGAATTTACTATGATGACATTGGACTATATAGAATACCATAAAAATAGAAGGGAGGAACAAAATGGAAAATCTGAAGAGTATGGTAACAGGATTTATCTTTACATTTTTACTGTTTAGTTTATCTCTATCTGGGGCCAGCGGTTCTCCGCAAGAGGATCCAGTTTATTGTCAATATATATATGCTGATTGTCATGGTCCATTCTGTATGTTTGGAGAAAAGTTCACATTTTATGTGGGCCCAAGAAATCCTGTGGATGAGAGAATTGCTTTTACAGCAGACATTATAGGTCATAAAGATTATGGGGGTATTGGAGGAGTCAGATGGAACAGTAGTGATATTCACGATGCAGTGGTTAGAGGCACAATATGGGCAAATGCGTTTCAGCATACGACAGCTAAAGTTCTCATTTATTATCGGGGTACCTGGCAAGACGGAGTACCACCTTCTGATCCTTTCATATATGAGTTCTCTCTGAGACCAACATTAGTTACAATAGGTACTCCTATGTATGCTGAACTTAGAATTGAAAGTCGTTCAGGTAGTATTCTTGACACTGAGATTCTAATGTATAATGCATTAGGCAGTGCGGTAGAAGGGAAAAAGTGGAGAAAAGAACTTCCAGTGGGTTTTCATACAATTGAGATTGACTGTAGTGGACTCTCTTCTGGTGACTATTGGTTAGCAGTTAAGGTATACGATGGATGGCACGACTGGGCATATGGAGTAGGGAAATGTGGGACTGACAATTGGAGTATTAAGTTTAAGATGGTAAAATAGATACTGCCAAACCATGGTGAAAAACTCATTTCCCATAATAATTTTTACACTGCTTTTCTCTATGCATATTTATGGAGGGGATAAAGTGGACTTTCCAACATGGCCAAACCTCTTTTCAAAATTTGATGCTCAAACTTATGCAATGGGAGACTGTTTTCTTTTCTCTGCAGATGTCGCAGCTATTTACTTAAACCCTGCGAGAATGGGAGACAGAAGGCATTTCTTGATAGAGGAAGGGTACGAATGGAGAAGTACTATCGGTTTCTGCGGAGAAAATGTATTGAATACCCCTCACTTAATTGGCGTGACTTACCCCTATAGAAATCTTTCTTTTGGAATAGCCTACGCAACACTCTGTAATCTCCGCCAGCGAGCTGGGTTAAGGCCCGGCATAGATCTTTTTGACACATCAATATTAAGAGGCCTCTTTCTGGGAGTCAGATACAAGTTATCCAATAAATTTTATAGTGGTGTAAGTGCCATATTGATTTCGGGAGACGCTCATTTTCCCAGAGCCTGTGAGATAGGATTTGAACGGAGAGATAACGGTAAAGGATTTGGGGTAATGGTTGGAGTATTATTTCGATGTAATCCAAAATTTATTTTGGCAATGAAGATACAGTCTCCTCTATTCATCAAGGGAACAAGCAACCGAATAGATATAGGACTCTATCCACAGGGGATTGAATATCATTATTCATATCCGATAGAATCAAGATACTTTTACCCTTGTAACATAAGCCTTGGAGTATCCACTAACCTTTCCGATGTCCTCCAATTCGCCCTACAGGTTGATTATATAGGATGGCGTGATGGTTATTGGGAATGGGGAAAGGATGAATGGGATATTCACTTGGGAATGGAGCGAAAAATAGGCACTTTCTTATCTATAAGAGGAGGATTCTGCTCCTGTTTTTTCCCTGATCCTGAAAAATCCGAGGAGGCTACAAAGTGGTTTCTTACTGGGGGATGCGGAATAAATGTCCCATTTGGGAAGGCAAATATAGGAACAGGCCTTGGAGAAGAACTCTGGCCCCTTAGTTGGAGAAAAATTCTTTTGGCAGATATTAGAATTAATTTCTAAAATGGAGGGCTTATGTATTACATAAATAGGCCTAAAGCAAGAGTCTTCATCACCCTGTTGTCTGGATTGATGGGAATATCGAGTTTCTCGTACGCGTACAATCCTCTGACTCACGCTGTCAAAGAGGCTGAAACACTGAAGTGGTTTGCGACCAATAAAGGATATGATTGGTGGTGTGGAACTTCACCTCCACAAATATGTGAGGAAATTTACTTTTTTATCTCTACTTATTTCACATATGATGCAGTGAGCAAGGATACTCATCTCTATAGATATTTTCAATATGGTGCAGTATTTCCTGATATTCCAAATAATCTTCCTAAAGGAAAGTCTTCTCTTATTAAAATGCGACAGTTCCTTCAGGATTTGGATGCAGAATACAACCTTCCTTCTATCTCTGACTTAAACTCAATTCCCTCTATGGAAGGATTCCGTTCACACAGCATAGAGTTTGCTATTCATCTTGTAGGAAAGGCATTTGAAGGTGGCAATGATATGGCAAGTTTGGAAAAGAAGGCGTTTGCATTGGGTTATATATCTCATATAATTGAGGATTTGATAGCAAAGACTTTTTATGTGCCAAGAAAGATATTGGAGACAGATATTGGTGAGATAAATATGTTGAGCGGATTCTATAATGACTTACCAGGAGTAGAAATAGAAACAATAGTTCAGAATTTGGTAGATTCTTATTGGATGTATGTCTCAAGTTCATCTGAGAAAGAAAGGTTGGTGGATGAGTTGATGGCTTCATTTGGCGGTGATTGTTTATATAGTCCTCATACTTATTGTTATGTGTGGAGTCGGACTTCAAGGTTAAAACCTAAAACCACCATGATATATAAGGATAGTCAAGGCAGGATAAAGTTTTTTCCCAGTGCTGGGTATAATTCAATTACCGAGACAAGAAAAGAATGTCTTAATGATGTGACAGTATCATATTATCCTATGTCCACACATGGGGTATCACATTATAGTTTTGATGGTCTTGATGGTTGGGTTACATCAATTGATATGACTGCCTCTTGTGAAAGGGCACCTGTTTTTGATTTCTTGAGGGCTGGTGCTATTGATTATTTTGGATCTGCATCTTTTGATGCAAACCAACTTGCAATTATGGCTGAATCTGCAGGATTTATGAGACATCTGATGCCTGCTCTTTATGGCACCAAAGGTTTTGCTGATGCATTAACCCTTATTGCTCAGACTACTGTAAATGATAAAATCAATGCTTATCAATTCAATATATTCCAGTTTGTAGATGATTTCCTGGAATTTGTAACAAAAGCTTTTATTTCTCCTCTATCAAGTTTATTTGTTGGGTGGGCAATAGACAATATTGACACATGGTTTGATAAGTATTGTTTTGTTAGTGAGAACAGGCTCCGTGAGATTCTTCTTTTCTCAGTATGTAAAACCGACAGTAATGCTAAACTTTCTTCAAGTGACCTCAAACCAGCACTTACAGCTCTGGGAAACTATTACTCTGGCTTCAATCCTCCTGAATATGAACGGCTTAAAAACACGAATTTGGCCCTTGCCAGCAATTATTCAGATATTTATAACTTCCCTGGTTGGGCTCATATGTATATGGATGTTCCAATATATATAATACGAGACATTTGTCAATTCTTGTATAAAGAAAGTGGAATATGGAAATCCGTCTCTGATTGGGCAACCAATTGGCCTAATATTAGATATGATAAAGTGGAGAAGGCGGCTGGAATAGGCTCATTGGTATTCGATTATGAGGGCGGGACATCCCATAACACACCGATTTCACCTGATATTGCTGTATTTGATTCAAAGTTTGAAAAATACTTTATTGGAGAATGGATTGAAGCCTATAAAGCCACGAGTAAATATACCAGATATAGGGTATCTGTGGATTATCTCTTTACCGGGACTGTGAATACTAATTCCAAAGTTGTCATGCACCTTATAGCAGATGAT
Source organism: Caldifarciminota bacterium (assembly GCA_034722095.1). Taxonomy (GTDB): domain Bacteria; phylum Hydrothermota; class UBA3073; order UBA3073; family UBA3073; genus UBA3073. The sequence goes on from JAYENM010000209.1 coordinate 5,049, forward strand.
GGCGATGGTGATATTGAAAACGACGTCATTTTTAAAGACACGACTTATACCTTTCCAGGAAGTCGTGATGTATACACAAATAAGCAGGGCAGATTACAATTCCAGGTAGAGTTCAGACCAGCAGACATACCCGAAGTCAATTGGACAGATATTGAAGGAGTATACGCGGTAATGTATTACCAAGAAGGGACAATCAAAACACCTATATTTACCACCAACCCTCATATATTCTTTGAATCTCTTGGCTATACTTCCGAGCCGTATCTTTACAGGAACCTTTACGGCGATAGTCCATACTATGACGCACCAACCACTAATTGGCCATATTCCCTAAAGATTGATATTTCTTCACCTACTCCCTGTCCCTTTGTTTACAGCTTTAATGGCTCTGAATATGTGGAGGACAACAACATTCTTGCTGCTTCAGAAATTGATTCTTGTGAAGTAACTGAATACTACAGACTTGAACAAACTCCTGCTAAGGAACAGAATAGGTATCTACTTCAGATAAGGGAATTCGAGCAGGAACATACTTATTTAGATAAGATAGAACTCCTGGCTATTGACCATACGTGTGGAGTGAAAGTAGGTGTGACCACGGAAGGTGATTTCGTTGTTTATGGTGATGAACTTCTACCTATAGCTTGCGTAGATACTCTTGGGCAGAGTCATTTAGGACTTATACTCGAGCGTGATAGCACATATTTTCAGGGATTCCCGGGAGACGAACTTGTAATAGATTTTGGCGAAATAGAAGTAAATAGCGAAGATGTGTTACATTTTGTGATAGTTGATAAGCCACCCGGACCACAACCGGAAGCTTCAGTAATGGTATCTGTTTATAAAGATGGTGATTGGCATCGTGTTGGACGGCTTCTTCACAGAAGAAACTGGTGGAGTCAAATGGTTTATCCTCTCGAGGAGGGGAGTCTGGACAGTCTTAAGATAAAACTAACCTGGTATGAGGAACAGAAATTGGATTATGTTGCATTGGCAAAAGCTGAATCTGAGCAATTCATTACCAAAAAATGCCTACTGGTTTCTGCAGTTTATTCCAATGTAGGTTCTGTATTGCCGAAACTGCTTGTTGATGATGAGAACTATGCGGAACTTCTTCCTGGTGATACGATAACACTTGAGTTTACAGTTGTTGATATAGAGCCTGGATGGGTGAGGGACTTTGTATTTGTCTCCAATGGGTATTATATAACAGAAACAGGCGGCGGTGGAGCACAGACTGCATATAGTAACATCCCTTTGATTCATTCTCTATCACTTTACCCAAATCCAGCGAGGAACGATATGACTATAAGATTTGGTATTCCGAAAGAGGAAAGGGTATCTCTCAAGGTTTATGATGTATCAGGCAGAGAGGTGAAGACACTTATGGACGATAGACTTGAAGCAGGCTATCATACTATAAGACTGGATGGTAAGAATCTTCCATCGGGCATCTACTTTGCAAGGCTTATAACGGATGGATTCGAGGCGACGAAGAAAATGGTGTTAGTAAGATAGTATCATATGATCACAGGTTATGGTAGCCGCAATCTTTAGATTGCGTGGGAATGCTGCTTTTGCAGACTGAAGTCTGCGGCTACCACACTGGGAGAATTGGTAGCCGCAATCTTTAGATTGCGTTATTGGAGTGCATCAGCTTGCTTTTGCATTATCAACAAGATAATGCAAAAATTCATAATTTTTGCACGACTTCTTTGGGTTACACATACGGAATATGAACTTGTATAATTTACGCAACTTATCCCCAGGATCCGCTCGGAAAAGTTGCGGATACCCGAATTGTAATTCTTATGAAGTCCGTAATGAATTGAACCAGGGGTCGTACGATACGAACTAACGATAAAGAGAATTCTTGTAGGTCTTATAGTTATACTGCCCTGTGTGGTCGCGTGGGGTCGCGTTTTGACATTAGACATTTTTCTCGACAATCTATTGTTTTTTGTAGTAAAAAAATCGGGTTAAATGACCTTGTATACGAGAATGTTCGGGAGAAAGAGATATTATGAACCCGTGAGGGAGACTTCTCTACCTGTCGGTAGACAGGTAATGTAAGTCTCCGAAGGCAATAAAACATCAAAAAAGATAAATAAGCAGGTTGAAAGGATCGAGAAAATATTAAAACGGATTGATAGTGAATGCCTTGACACCGAGAAGGTTAGAGATTCTTTGAAGAAGCACCGGGAATGAGCAGATTTGGGGTCATTCCGTCATCTGGGAATTCTCCTCTTTGAGGACGATGGGATATTAAGGATTTTTCTGTATTTCACGACGGTTGTCCTGGCGATATTTAACCCATACTTTTTAAGGCGCTGGGCAATCAATTCGTCCGACAGAGGGTGCTTTTTGTCCTCTTTTTTAACCATATCTTGTATCAATAATAGAATCCTGTGATATTCCACATTTCTTCCCTGGGAGAAGAAATAAGAAAACTCAAACATACCTTTCGGCGTATCAATCCACTTGTCTTTTATCGCCCTTGATACGGTGGATACATTTACTCCAATATACTGTGCTACCTCCTTCTCAGTAATGAGGTCGGGTAGCTCGTCACCTAACAGGAAACAGGATTCTTTATTTTTAATATACTCAGCAATCATACGAATTGTTTCCTTCCGCTGTTCAATCGCCCTCAGAAAATTCTTAGCTCTGCAAAACCTTTCCATCAAATAATCCCTTTCTTCTGTGCCAAATGTATCTGGATTTTCGAAGAACTGTCTGTATAAAGAAGAGAGTTTTATAGGTGGTATGTTCCATTCAGGTATGTAGACTATGAAATCATCTTTGTCCTCAAGGGAGATTCGTTCTATAACAGCATCAGGAGATAAATATTGTGGTGCTCCATAGAAATGTTTCCCGGGTCGTGGGTCAAGATTGCATATTTTTTTCAATGCATTCTCTATATCTTTTTCTGAGACAGCGAACTTACGCGCAAGCCTTCTCCTATCCATGGATAAAAAGTAATTATATGCATATTTCAGTATCCTGAATGCAAGTGTATTTTCTTCTCCCTTTCTCTTAAGTTGAATGAGAAGACATTCTCTAAGGTCAGAGGCAGCAATACCAGCAGGATCAAGTTCCTGGACTTTCCCCAGCACCTCTAAAAAGATTTTCTTGTCTACGCTCATTCTATTTATGATCTTATTCGGGGTTTCCCTTAACCAGCCATTCTCATCGAGCGAGTATATAATCTCCTTTGCTATCTCCAAATGGAGCCTGTCGTTAAATATTAACCCAATCTCGTCCAAAAGATTCTCCTGCAGGGTCTTGTTTATATCAGGTGACTCAGTGTATTCTCTCCTTTCATCCATATTGACTTTCCAAGCGCCAATGTCATACCAGTTTTTTATCTCTTCTGTTAAATAGTCTTCCTTTTTCTCCTTTTCAATTTCTACTTCTTGTTCATCAAACTCAATAAACGGATTATCCTCTGCCTCCTTCTCTATCAATTCAACAAGCGACTGTATGGGAAGCGTCAAAATATCCAGCGATTGTATAAGTTTCTTCGTGAGGACTGGACGCGAACTCACTACCTGTCTTTGTATTTGTTTGCTTTTTCCCATAGAGCCTCTAACCTGTTTAAGAGGTTACCTGAGAACCCAACCACGCTTTAATTATAGAGAAGTTAACCCTCGCGTTTTTATCTGTAAAGCTATCAATGGAATACTTAACTATATTATAATACAAAAAGAGAAACCTGTCAAGACAAAAAATATTTTACTTAAAATAATCAGAGTAATCAGCGTTCACCCCGTTAAATAGCTGAAAAATAAACGCCAGAGTATCACTATAAAATGATTTTATTTAACGGGGTAAATCAGCGTCAGAAGAATAGGACGTAGATTGTAGGCACGCCTGCCCCGTTACAGGTCATACGACCCGTCCACAGGTCACAGACTCGTATGAGATCCGATGGATATGGGCGGGGATTTCAAATCGTGCCAGCACTTAATGTATAGGCCAGGACTGTGCCCTCGTCTCTTAAACTCTTTTTCAATCCAAGTTATTTTTCCCAACAGGGATCTCCCCCTCTGTTATTTTTCAACAGGGATTGAAAGAGAACTTAAGAGATAAAAAGAAAAATCTCTTTCAATCTCTTTTCTACCTGTCGGTAGACAGGAGTTCCCTGTTTGAAAAAAGAATAGTGGTTTGAATCTGTGTAATCAGGAATTGCTATTTGATTTTTGTTTTTGATGTTTAATATAACTATGGGGTTATTATGGTAGAGAAGAAGGGACTGTTGTTGTGTGTATGCCTCGGCTCCTGTCCATCTTTTAGCAAGATGGATATATTTGAGATACTGAATCGTGCCAGGAAAGAAAAATTGATTGACTGGGTGGGTATTCACCCTCAGCTATGTGCTGATGATGGAGACGAATATCTTAAAACTTTGCTTTCAGGAGCTGAAACAGACAAACTCTATGTTGCAGGCTGTGACCCAAATATGCAGAGAAAGATGTTCAGGGACGCTTTTGAGGCAACGGGTTTCCCAAGAGAGAATCACATAGGCATTGAGATTCGTAACCTTGATACTGATGGTGCCTATAATGTGATAAAAGAAGCTATAACACAGGGGACGTAATGGAAAAATCGCTTATTGAGAAACACAGCCCTGAGGTATGGAACGCATATCTTAAGCAAGTAAAAGAGACAATGCGGGATGGCGCATTATCAACAAAGGTTAAGGAGCTTATAGCACTCGCACTTTCTATAGCTGTTCACTGTGAGCCCTGTGTTAAGGTACACACAAGAAGGTCGATAAAGGCAGGAGCTACCATTGAAGAGATCGCCGAAACCTCAGGTGTAACGCTGATGATGTGCGGTGGCCCAGCTGATGTATGGACAAGAAAGATATTTGAAGAGGAGATAGAAAAACAAAAATAAGGTTGTCCCTATTTTTTCAAAAAAGATTTCTGAAAAAGCCCAGAAATCTCTGATTAAGAGAGCTCAAAAGTAGTTTTTCAGAGCTCTCTTCAAAAAAAAGCTTGACAAATGCATAAAATTAGTGTATAATATACACTAGGGGGGTAAGGTATGCGGTGTTTTTCAAGGAGGTTGAATTATGATTAATAAAAAGGTAGAGGAAGAGTGTGTTACGAGACTTAATAAGGTTGAGGGACAGGTGAAGGGCATTGAGAAAATGATAGAGGAGAGGAGGTATTGTGTTGATGTGGTGATACAGATTGCAGCTGCTGAGGCTGCCCTTCACAAGGTTTCGGAGATTATTTTACGGAATCACCTTGAGACCTGTGTTACTGAAGCCTTCAAGTCGCCTGATGAAGAAGAGAGGAAAAGGAAGGTAGATGAGCTTATGGAGATATACACAAAGATTCGAGTAAAATAAGCCAGGATTGGAGGAGATTCTCGGTTCAGTATAATATTCAATTAGGGGTATGATGGATATGATAATCGAATTTCTTACGGCATTTAAGGATTATTTTATCGAAGTATTGCCCTTTTTGGCAATAGGCTTTTTCCTGAGTGGATTAATCCATGAGTTCGTTCCCACTCAATTAGTAGAAAAACACTTAGGAGGAAAAGGGATAAAACCTATTCTCTATTCCACCCTTGCCGGAACAGTTCTTCCCATTTGCTGCATAGGCTCTCTCCCGGTAGCAGTTAGTCTTCACCAAAAAGGAGCAAGACTTGGTCCTGTCTTAGCTTTTCTTGTAGCAACACCAGCTACTTCTGTAACTGCTCTATTGGTTTGCTATGCCCTTCTGGGGATAAAATTTACCGTGTTCATATTCTTCGCTGTGATATTGATGGGACTGGCTATGGGTGTTGTGGGTAACCTGATCAAGTTTGTGCCCAGGGGCTTAACAGTTCCTATCCATCATCAGGAGATAGCACTCGCCACAGACCCTGTTTGCGGGATGAGCGTGGATATGAGCAAGGGATTAAAAACAGAGTATCGGGGTACGGATTACTACTTTTGCTCTCTACACTGCCAAACAACCTTTGAGAAGGAGCCAGAGGGATACGCTATTGAGAAAGAACACATAAAGAGTACTAAAGAAAGATTGAGTTCTGTCTTCCTGTACGGCTTTGTGGGTATGGTTAAGGAGACCGGTCCTGAGCTACTTTTAGGTCTGGCACTGGCGGCATTAGTGGCAGCGATTGCTCCAGTTGGTAAATTTGTCGGCAGCCATTTTGGTGGTAGTTTTGGCTATCTGTTCAGCCTTGTCTTTGGGCTTGTGATATATATCTGCTCCACTGCCAGCGTTCCCTTGGCGCACGCCTTCATACAACAGGGCATGAACATAGGGGCTGGTATGGTACTACTCCTGGTGGGACCCGTCACCAGTTGGGCAACCATCCTGGTTTTGAGAAAGGAATTTGGTATCAAAACTTTGCTTATATATTTAGCAACTATCAGCGTCATAGCTCTATTTTTAGGTTACTGTTTTTCAATGACTTAGGAGGCTATAAAACCAATACCAGTTTCTTGTAGCTTCCACAGCAGCAATAAAAGGCCCTAGATCGGCAAGCAGAAATTTTTGTAAGAGGGAAGGTACATGGTATCCAGGTGATAGGGTTGAGATGGATGAGGAAAAGTGTGGTTTGTGAGTTGAGAAAAATTGCATTAGGTAAAGAAAAAACTTGAGGAACCTCCAAAAATGGT
>JAYENM010000210.1:0-11574 GCA_034722095.1 Caldifarciminota bacterium
ATTATTACATCCAGTTTACTCTTCGGTCTGTGTCTTCTCTTTTCTCCAAAGAGAAGGGCAAAAAGAGTCTAAACGCTTCCTCACATATCTGTAAAAATCTTCATTCAGCACTCTTTCGTAAGAAATCCCGAAATGAGGGTACGAGAGTTCCATAATAAATCTGTAGTGTGACTCAAGCGCTGTGAGATTTGTTTTAGCATCAATTTGAAGAAAGTATCTCTGAGAGGAATCTGGAATCTCCCTTTCCTTGCCTTCTGGAATTGTAATAAGGCGGACAAAGGAAAGTATATCTTTTTCTGTTATGCCCAGATCAGGGAAATTTTTCTCTATTGTGTGTGCAAGTGTATCGTCCTGCTCTGTGAACTTTAAAGAATACTTATCCAGTGTGTCAATCGCATCGGCGAGATACGCACCAAGACCGACACTTATGCTGTAAAGAAGACCTCCTACAACCACTGCTGCATCATCTGAAACGCCAAGACCCTTTTTGTGCCTTATATACTGAAATCTTACATTCGGATGGCGTAAAAAATCCACCCTCGTTGAGTCTTGTATAATTAAGCCTCTTTCTATGTATTCATTTATTTTATCCTCATGGTTACCGTGTGCAAGGCTCTCTCCATTCAAGTTCATCTTTTCCATTACCCTGAGGTCAATAAGGTATGGCTTTCCTCCGCCAATATTGGTCTGGAATTTTTCGTTTACTTTCTTACGCACAGAAAAGTTATCCATCAATCCGCCAAGATATAAACCTTTCAGCACATCTTTAGGACTAACTTCCCACTGCAAAAATAAAGGACAGCGCATCAAGGATTCACCATGCTTGTTTACAAGATGGGTAAGATTCTCGCCATCTATTACACGCTCCGCATACTCGCATATTTCGTCGATCAACATCTGTCTCTCGGAACGCACAATAAATACATCCCTTCCCAGCGCCTCTACAATGTCATTTAGTGTTGTATCAACAAACTTGTGCCCCCTGAATGCACCATCACCGTTGTGGGAATGGCCCTCTATCGTCTGCATAAAAAGAAGATCTTCCACAGCAGGCTCCGTGAAAAGATCTTTTCCCTTTTGCAAAATTTTAAAATCCTTCCATATCAAACCCTTTGGTGCTATTTGCATAAGAACACTTCCTTTTTCGGACGCAGATTTACGCTGAAACACACTGATTTTTATAATTTCTTTTTTTAATTTTCTCTTTATTATTTATTCTGTGTTAATCCTCGTCTGATTCTTTGTTCCTTATTACGCTATTACGGTAATTACCGAAATACGGAAAAGAAAGTTCCAGTTTCTTTTCTCCATATGTGTTACGGGAAGACCTGATTCCAACTTCTGTTTTTTCCAATCAATTTGTCAGAAATTACTCGGTTACCTTGTATATCCGGTCGTGGCGTCTGACTCTCTCTTTTACTTTTATCCCAACCGAATCGCCAACCCTTGCCTCTTGTACCTTCCTATGTTCTATTTCCATTGATTCCACAGTCTGGGCGAAATCAGTTATAGCACCTTTAATATGGATTGTATCGCCAATCTTTAAAGTTCCATTGGTGATACGAAGAGCCACTACTCCTATATGTGCAAAATAGTCCTCAACCTTCCCAATCTCTTTTTCCATTTTATTCTCCTTTGAATTTTTGTAATAATTTTTGCGCCTCTTTTTTAAATTCTTTCGCCCAGTCTTCGTTTATACCATTTAATTCCCGGATTGCCAATTCACAATTAGTTCTTGTTTTTTCTATTTCTTTAAGTTCATTGTAAGATTTGCCAAGCATCAAGTAACAGGAGGCCCTTACTCTTGGATTAAGCGGTCTTTTACTTACTGAGAGTGATAGTGCATGGGTACAGGCTGTTATTGCCTTTTGATATTTTCCCTTTTTATGATAGACCTCGGCTTCATCGTAGAGTAACGAGGTATTAGTGTGATAAATTTGCTGTAACTCTTTTATAATCTGCATGGCTTTATAATCCATATCTTCAAGCAGATATATTCTCAATAAAAAGAAAAGAGCCGGTTTTCTGGCATATTTCCCATTTTGGGATGCCATTTTTAACTCATCTATCCCCTTGAGTTTTCTGCTCCTGAGCCATGGGATGAATGATAGATATTTACCAAGGTAATAATCATATAATCCGAATCCCATACATACATCGAGGAGTGTAGAATCTTCTTTGTAAGCATGTTCAAGGCTCCTTATCGCCTCTATTCCGTCTAATAGACATCCAATCCAGTCTCCGTGTAAAGCCCTTCTAACTGCACGTTCACCTCGAGTACTGCCAACATAAAATAAATTATATGCATTTTTCTCGAGATCGAGTTTCTTTTCCGCAAGTGTTACTGCAATGTCCGCTAATGAGCCAAGCTGTGCTTTCGTTTCAGGACAAGGATTAAAAGACTCCAGTGTCTCAAGTAGTGACGAAAGATAAAAGAAACCCTCGGGGTCCTCGGGATAAGTTGTTGTAAGGATATCAAATTCCCTGTAAGCGGACTCATAATTTTCATGATAGATGTAATCAATTCCTTGAAATATATGATAATCCTTCAATGAATCAGCTGCAAGAACGAGCAAAGTAGTTATAAAGTATATTAACATTATCTCAGATTACGTTATTAGGATCGGGTCTTCACTTCATACTTTAGGCCTTACGTTTTACTGAACTTCATTCCGATAATTTGCTCTTTTCCATTAAGAACTTGATTGTCCTCCGTATAATGTATCTTCTGAAGATTATGGTAAAGTGGTCTGCTGGAATCCATATAATTGGGGGATTTCCACAGGACTCTCTAAATTCAAGGACTGCTTCTCTCGGAATTATCGGGTCAAATCTACCATTTATAAAGAGCACATTCCTTTTAGATGCATAAGTGATAGGGTCTATCAAAAACCAGAAACACTTGGTTCTTGGGATTTTTCCGGTCCTTCTTTTTTCTTCAAGGAAATTTTTCTGATGTTCTAATAGAACCTCAAAGTGTTTGGTAGATATCCCAAAGGACTGGACAAATCTTCTGACAAATCGTGTTGCAAGACCCTCCCATACTATTCTCGATATATCCCCTCCCCCCACGATTGAGACGCCGATTTCATATCTCGAATCAAAACCCATAAGTGTATTGAGAATCAGTGCACCGATACTGATACCAACACCACCAAGCCTGAATCCCCTCTCTTTAAAATGGTCGGCGACAACCGTAAGGTCTATAACCGCCTGTCTGTAGGCATTGAATGTTCTAAAGGGATCGAGGGTGAAGAAGAGACTCCCACTTCTCTTACCCACGGGTGTTCTCTCCCTGTGGTATGGAAGAGAAAAAAGACAAGCATTTATTCCGGATTCTGCCAATCTTCTGCATATCTCTGACATAAATCCAGCTCTATTTGACCTCCATCCATGAAGAGTAACGACCAAAAAATCTATCTTTCTTTTCTGAGGAATAAAATGGAGAAGATGAGCAGTATTATTTTCTGGGTAATCTGTAGAAAATGGGCTTTTAAAAGAGAGATGTGAGAGTGTATAAAATTTGTATTTTTTTATGAATTCTTCCTTAAAAGGTGTGGGCTTCTTCTCGTAAAAAAATGTCTCTTTCGGGTCTATATCGGGAATATTGGGAATGATTACTTCATCAAGGAGCCTTGAGAGACCATAAGACCTGTACTTTCCTAAATCCTCCCTCAAAATCCTGGAGGAGAATTTCTCGTGCCTTATTTCTGGAGTAATCGTTCTTTTCATTGAACTGTTCATGCTAACGACACCTCCAGACCCCGTCAAAAGCGGTGTCAATTTGTACTAAACTCGTTAGCAAAGATCAGTCACCCTTCAGGGTGATGGATAAAAGCAAGATTGTGATTTTTAAGGACTCGGGAAGAACTGAGCCCAATCATCCCCTTTTACGCTATTACGGTATTTACCGAAATACGAAAAAAAATGGTTCTTAAAAACCACTGTAGGTGATATTTTTTGCCTGCCGTCTGTTTGCCTGTCTACCGATCCCTACGGATCCGTATGGACAAGTAGAGAGGAACAAATCGCCTTTAATATGTGTTATATGAAGTGTGCCTTTACATATACTTTTCAATAGCCTTTTCCCACCAGTCGAATTCACCAGGAAATCTCTTGTGATTTTCATCAAACCAGTCTGATAATTCCGTATCGTAATAACCACCCTTATTGAAGCGATTTTCAAATTCTTCAAAACTCATATTCATTCTAATTGCCAATATATAATCTCGTGTACCCACATTATCTCCAGGATTTGTTTTTAATAATTTCCTAAATAAGTCTAAGGCGTTATCAAACTTTTTATTTTTCCATAATGAAATAGCTTTATTCAAAATGGCTCTTATGATATGTCTATTTTCTAGCCATCCCCATTCTAATACATCAGGCCAGTTGCCTTTTTTATCTGTTATCAATTTCAGTGCTCTCTCGTAAGCATTATTTAATACCTTTTCTGCTTCCGGTAAATTGCCCTCATCCTGCAATATCTTATAAAGCAATGAATATGAATCTAAAAAATTAGGATCTTTCTCAATCAACCGTTTCAATTGTCTTTTTATGGATTTTGAGTTGCTACCATTGTATTTTTCGCATAAATCATAATAAATATGCATTACCCTATGGTCTTTGTCTACATATTCTCTTGATCTTTTAGCCATAGCATTTTCCTCTTATTGATTTTATACACATTTAACTCGTTTATATCGTAGAGTGTCCGATATACTGCCAAAACATATGTGCCAATGTCTGATATACCTCCATCGGACGACGTAAATTGTTTATCTTTTTAGAAGTCAAATAAAATTTAAGTGCGTTGAGTGGATAAGCATTTTACCGAAATACAGAAAAGGAAGTTTCAATCCTTTTTCTCCATCACTCACTCTTTCTGTCTCTTTACCCCCAGGAAAATCCCCCTGTGACAGTTTTTTTACTTTACTCTAATTTAACTTCTTTTCTATAATGTAAACTCCCGCACAAGCGCTTCTTCAAGGCTTGACATAATGACTTTCAATTATGAAGTGTCTTCTAACGGATTCGGTATAAAAGAAATTCTGCGTCAGCAGAATTTGGATGGGATGAAGTCTTTAACAACATGTTATTGTAGTGGCGATTCCATTTTCGCAGTATTTTTAAAACTGAAAATGTACAGGAACATCTGAAAGCGTAGTAATATCTTTTATATCAAGACCTTTATCCAAATATACTAATTCGATTCTAAACATCTTCTCTTTATATCTTTCTGCTAAGAGTTTAAAGTAAGGTTCGGAAGAATACACGTAGCGAAAACTTGTCCCTTTAGTTTTTCCGCCTCCAAAAATACTTCTTCCATATACTGAGCAAAGTTGCCCGTTAGGAATGCATGTTAAAACAAGTGCTTTTATGTTTGGCTTAGCATGTATAGACAACGACATCTCCTTGTTTTGTCTCAGTGGGTTTACTTCTATAAATTTCCAGAAGAGCCAACTTCTCTTTTACAACATTTGATTTTGAAGTTTTGACAATGCGTTCTTTAATTTCTTTATATTTTCGTTTCATAAGTTTATATGCCTGCTAAAAATTTAATTCCCAGCTCTCTTTCTAATTTTACCACCAATTTCGTAAAATGTCAAGGAAAAAGTCAGCGCCTGCCTGACGGTAGGCAGGGATTAAGCGGATTAAACGGACTGAATGGATACATGTGGGAACATGTATAAATTGGAAAAAATGAAGATCTGAAGACTTGACGGTAATAATACTCCTTGCAATTTGTGTAGTTAATGATAATTCTACTACCCATTATAGCACAGATTTGCAACTAAACAATCTTAACTTGAAAGTAAGTTTTAATTTTACAGACGACAGTCATATCGATAACTTTGAGAAATACTTTTCTTTTTTCATTTAACTCCCTGCGCATCTGGTGAGGCGTCATCTCCTCCAAAAATGATGTTCCCTCGATGCATCCTTACTTCTTGACATATGGGACAATCATCATCAAAATAATCTGATGGGTCAAACTCTTGCTCTCGTTTTCTCATTGTCTCCTCATCTGGATTGTCGAGGTGAACCAAATTGAACTTCCCCACCCTCGAGATCTTGATATTATTACCATACCTCTGCCTGAGAGACTCTTCAGATTCAGGTCCGTCCGTATCTTTTAACCCCTTTTTAAGCAGTTCTTCTATCCTGTCCAGTAATTCTTCGGCAGTCGTTGTATCACCTGTTCTCAATTCAGAAGATACAAATATGGATTCTATCTTGTTAAGTGCTCTTTTGAGATAGTCAAATTTGTGTTCGAGTAAGTGTTTATCCTCTTTCTCCCAGTACTCGCCCTCGTCTTCAACCTCAAGATTGGGAATATACTTCTTTTTCAAATATCTCAGGAGTTTAATTATAATGATATGTATAGTTACCTCTGCAAATTGTGTTTTGACAGTCACCCATGGCATATCGTCATGATCATTATCCACCAGGTCGAGAAAATTGACAAGATTACCATCATAATTAAAAAGGAGTGTTACACTCTCACATTTGGGATGCGGTTCAAATGCTACACCTATCAATCTCGGTTCATCAATAACCCTATAATCCCAATCCATAATTCCACATATATCCACTATTTCTTCTTGTAGTTCCTTCACAAGACAGGGGTCTCTTATACTACCTTTATAATGAATACTGATACCCATTTGTCAAATCAGATGGAAAGATTTGATGAATGTCAAGAACTTTTTGGGAATGTGTTAGATTAAAAACTGGCTCAAGATCTGTATGGATAAACAAGTAGAAATGGTGAAAAAAACTGTAGGCACGGCTTCAAACCGAGGATACAAATTGAATTTCCCGCCCATGTCCATACGGATCCATAGGGACGGGTCGTATGACCTGTGACGGGACTGGTGCGCCTACAACCTTTGATGATCACTCGGTGACTTCGGTGTTGCTAACTCATATTTCGGGATTAATGCGCCCTTACGATGTCTTTTATCCTCATCAGTCTTGAGTGTGTAGAGCGTTCTATTTCGGAAAGTTTCATTACTATATAACACAGGGTTTCTTCAAGGCTCGGTATCAGGATATATTCAAGGGCATTCACCCTTCTTCGGGTTTTCTCAATCTCAACCGCAATGAGTTCAAGCGTCTTCTCCATTGCAGCAAGTTCAAGCAAATTACCTATTATTTTATCAAGACTATAAAGTGCAGCATCAAGTTCTGGTGATGTCCCATAGTATCCATACGAGATAATTTCACCACTTACAGACTGTTTTAGTACAGGAACCTTCACATTTAAGAGATTTTTTTCTTCCAGTTCTACCTCAACCCGTTTTGTCGGGATGAAGAGCGCCTCCTCCAAAAGATCCGGCTCCATTCCTGCCCTTGCAAGAAGAAATTTCTTTGTAGCGTTGGCAATTTCCCTTTCAACCTTCTCTCTCAGCTCCTCTACCTCTTTTGTCATCGCAAGGAGCCTCTCCATAAGTTCATCTTGCTTATCCTTCAGAAGCTTATGCCCCCTTTTGGCAATCTTCGTTCGCTTACGGAGCCTTAGAAGTTCCATCCTTGTTGCATTAACATTTAGTTTCATATCTCTAACGCAGATTACTTTTGTTTTTTTTAGGACGCAGATTTACCCCGTTAAATAAAATCGTTTTAGTAATCACTCTAGCGTCTATTTCTGCGTTATTTAACGGGGTGAACGCAGATTATCAAGATTTTTTAAGGTAAATAACAGGGACTTGTAAGAAACTCTTAAGAGCGAAAACTCTTACCAATGACCTAATGACCCAATAACTTAATAACTGCACTTATAATACTTTTCAAGAAACTCGTCTCTTATCCTCTTCAATTCTGCTTTTGGAAACATTGATAGGAGTTCCCATCCAAGATTGAGGGTAGTCTCTATATCCCTATCCTCATAATCTCCCTGTGATATATACCTCTTTTCAAACTCGTTTGAGAACTTTAGATATAACTTATCCATATCAGATAGCGCTGCCTCACCAAGCACGATCGAGAGCTCCTCTGCTTCCTTTCCCCTTGAATAACAGGCAATCAATTGATTGAACAGGTCGGCATGATCTTCTCTTGTTTTATCCTTTCCAATTCCTTTATCTTTAAGCCTTGAAAGCGACGGCATCACATCAATTGGCGGAGATACCTTCTTTCTGTAAAGTGATCTGGAGAGAAGAATCTGTCCCTCTGTTATATATCCCGTCAGATCCGGTATTGGATGGGTTTTATCGTCCTCTGGCATCGTAAGTATGGGGATGAGGGTTATTGAACCCTTTTTATTCTTTAACCTGCCAGCTCTCTCGTACACTGATGCAAGATCGGTGTACATATAACCGGGATAACCTCTTCTTCCTGGAATCTCTTTTCTTGCAGCGGATATCTCTCTCAGTGCTTCGCAGTAGTTCGTCATATCAGTAAGGATAACAAGGGTGTGCATCTCAAGTCCAAATGCAAGATATTCTGCAGCCGTGAGTGCAACCCTTGAGGTAGCTATCCTTTCAATTACCGGGTCATCTGCAAGGTTTATAAACATAGCTGCCTTTGAGATTGCACCTGTATTTTTGAAATCATTTATAAAAAACTCTGCCTCTTCGTATGTAATTCCCATTGCAGCAAATACAACAGCAAACTTCTCCTCTTTACCAAGAACCTTTGCCTGACGGGCAATTTGGGCAGCCAGTGCATTATGTGGAAGTCCTGAACCTGAAAATATAGGAAGTTTCTGTCCCCTTACAAGTGTATTCAGCCCATCAATTGCAGAGATGCCTGTCTGGATAAATTCATTTGGATAGTCCCTTGCATATGGATTTAATGGCAATCCATTTATATCTGCTTTTTTCTCTGGTAGAATTTCCGGGGCATTGTCGATAGGTTCCCCCATACCGCTGAATATTCTGCCAAGAATCTCCGGGGAGAGAGATAGTTCAATGCCCTTTCCTCTAAACCTTACCTTTGTTTCAGGAACATCCATCCCTCTTGTTCCCTCAAATACCTGAACCAATGCACGGTCTCTATCGACCTCAAGAACCTGTCCTTTTCTTATCTCACCATTTTCCAACTCTATCTCACAAAGCTCGGCATATTTTATTCCTTTTACTCTTTCAACAAGCATAAGAGGACCTGATATATTTCCAACGGTTCTGTATTCCTTAATCATAAATCCCCCCGTCAATTATGGGTAATCGGTAATCAGTTATCAGTAATCGGTAAAGATATTTACTCCATTACTCATTACCCCATCACCTTATCTATCTCCTTTTTAATCTTGTCTATCTCTTCTATTTTCTTCTCATCAATATATTTCATCCTTGCAATTCGCTCCCATATGGGAAGTTTAACAATATCTTCAATTGTTTTCCCTGACTTTAAAAGTAGGTGTCCCTTCTTGTATAGATGAAGTATACTAGAGAGCATCTTCTGTTGCTTTTTTGTGGATGTATATGTATCAACTTCATGAAATGCGTTCTGATGGAGAAAATCTTCCCTTATTGACCTCGCAATCTCAAGGAGAAGCCTCTCTTCACTGGAAAGTGATTCAATTCCAACAAGTCTCACAATCTCCTGTAGTTCTGCTTCTCGTTCAAGAATTGCTATAGCATCCTTTACATCTGACTGAAACCCTTTTTCTATGTTCTTCTCTACCCATTTCTTAAGAGAATCGATATACAGGGAATAACTCGAAAGCCAATCTATTGCAGGGAAATGTCTTGCATTGGCAAGTCTATCCTGGAGGTCCCAGAATACCTTTACAACCCTCAGCGTCGATTGGACAACCGGGTCAGCGAGGTCACCACCAGGAGGTGATATGGAACCTATAACGGTAAGAAATCCTTCTCTATCTGGCTCTCCGAGACATCTAATCCTTCCCGCCCTTTCATAGAACTCTGCAACACGCGTGCCAAGATATGCGGGATAACCTTCCTCTCCAGGCATTTCTTCAAGTCTCCCGGACATCTCCCTCATTGCCTCCGCCCACCTTGATGTGGAATCGGCCTGAAGGGTAACACTATAACCCATATCCCTGAAATATTCTGCTATTGTCATCCCTGTATAAACTGATGCCTCTCTTGCTGCCACAGGCATATTTGACGTATTTGCCACGAGGATAGTGCGTTTCATAAGCGGCTCGCCGGATTGGGGATCCTTCAATTCCGGGAACTCTATCAATACATCTGTCATCTCATTACCTCTCTCTCCACATCCCACAAATAGTATAATATCAGCTTCTGCCCACTTTGACACCTGATGTTGAATTACTGTCTTTCCCGATCCAAAGGGACCCGGAACACAGGCAGTTCCACCTTTAGCAACCGGGAAGAATGTATCTATTACTCTCTGACCTGTATACATAGGTATATCTGGTGGAAGTTTATCTATGTAGGGTCTTGCTTTCCTTACGGGCCACTTCTGCAGCAAGGTAATATCCCGTTTGCCATTCTCTGTCTCAAGAACACATACAACATCGGTAACAGTAAATTTCCCTTTTTTTATCTCCACAATTCTTCCGGAAATATCAGGGGGAATCATGATTTTATGAGTGACAAGGACGGTCTCTTGCACCTCGCCTATTATATCTCCGCCATTAACCTTATCACCCTCCTTTTTTATCGGTTTAAATTCCCATTTGTGTTCTCTGTCCAGGCCGGGCAGTGATATTCCTCTTGTGATGCCATTACCTACCTGCTTCATAATATCGTCCAATGGTCTTTGAACCCCATCGTATATGGAACCTATAAGACCAGGACCCAATTCAACAGACAGTGGCTCGTGCGTGGAAAATACAGGTTCACCGGGACCAACACCACTTGTTTCTTCGTAGACCTGTATTGAAGCAATATCTCCTTTTAATTCTATTATCTCTCCTATCAGGTTCTTTCCACTCACCCTTACCACATCGTACATCCTTGACCCGCTCATTCCACCCGCTACGACAAGGGGTCCCGAAACTCTTATAATCTCACCTGTCTTGTTCATAGAGACTCCTTTCTCTTCCCCATTATATCCACACCGCACGCCTTTTTGACAAGATTTCTCATGCGTTTTCGGGCAAACTCGGTTGCACCAAGTGGCCCGGGTATAGCAATTATACAGGGAAGTGGCCTTGCAGAAACCTTTTCAAATATAGACTCTGCACCATCCAGGAATTTATCAGAGAGAAAAATAACCCCTACTTCCTCATTAATGAGTTCCATTACCTTCTGGACAAACTCACTCGAAGAGGTTACAGGGTATATTTCAACACCAACTGCCTTGAATGGCATTATCACATCATATTCCCCGACTGCAGCAAGTTTTGTAGCCATAATAGATAAGTCATTAGGTCATTGGGTCATTAGGTCATTGGGTCATTGAGTCTGTGGTCTGTTATCTATGGTCTATTGTCTTCTGCTTACTGCTTTTTGCTCCGCCTAAGGCGGGACTCCTACCTGCTTACCCAATTAACTACTCAACTCCCCCTGTCCTTCCCACATTCAACATTTCACATTCAACATTTCACATTTTACCTACCATCCATACACCTCCGGCAATCTTTCCTTGAGAATATCCTGTTCTATGCCATAGATACTTGCTGTAAAGAGAAGCCGC
>JAYENM010000211.1:0-2256 GCA_034722095.1 Caldifarciminota bacterium
TGTCGCGATTTCAACAGGCAATCCCGTGCACTCCTTCAACCATTCTTGTAATGTATCCTTTATTCTCATATGTATTAGTATAACATAACTTACTGGATTTGTCAAGAAAAAATTACGGGGAGTTCATGTTGCTTGATTAATTCGTGTAAAATTCGTGGTTATTTTTTCCTTGACTTTTTATTATTTCCGTGTTATAATGACTTCCACAATAGAAAGAATAGGAATTTCTGTATAACAGGTCAAAAAGGAGGTTATATGAGAAAGTTTGCATTCGTTGGGTCTATACTCGTTTTTGCCTTTCCGCTCTTTTGCGACACCCCCGAGGAATTTATAAAGGGGACCGCAGAGGAGATACTTACTGAGTATGCTAAACCAATGGTTACCGCGTTCGGGACTGCAATGGGAACAGATTTCATTGACAGGAAACATCATGGATTTCTGGGTTTCGATCTGGATGTGAAACTATCGTGGGTTTCTATACCAGAGAAAGCAAAAGCTGCCACATACACGATTGTTGTTGGCGACACGGTCTGGATCGGTACAGATACTCCTATTACGGATACTGTATTTGAAGGTAACACGATATTCGGAGGGTCTGAACCACTTCTCAATGATCCGATTGGGCTTAAGGGACTTAACCTTTCGGGTATACCTTTTGCTATTCCCCAGGCGAACATTGGTCTTAGCAAGGGTTTGAATGTGAGCGTGAGATGGGTTCCATTCCAATTGAAGGGGACATCAGGACAAATTTTCGGTGCTGGTCTGAAATACGCCACTAATGATTATCTGCCAGTCCCGATGTTCTCTTTGAACTTTATCGCAGGTGTTGGTTACCAGTATTTCCAATTTGGAGATATAACAAGAACAAATAATATAAATGGTGCGGTTCTTGCAAAACTGGGCATTTCTCCTCCCCTCTTGCCGTTATCTTTCTCTCCATTTGTCGGAGTAGGTGTAGAGAATACGAGTGCCAACTTTAAATATGACTATGAGGGCATAAACATAGATAAGACTATAAAGGGGGCCAATACATTCAGGGGAGTCGTGGGACTTGGCATAGACTTTCTACTCTTTGGTGTAGATGTAAGTTATAATATAGGGGAGATGAATGCTATCGGATTGGGTATTGGGATCGGGATTAGGTAAGAAAAATCAAAAATGAGCCACAGATTTCACTGATTGACACAGAATTTACAGATTGATCTAATTTTGTTTGATCTTTTCCCACATGCATTAATCTGTGTAATCCGTGGCTAAAAATTTCTGTGGAATCCTGCCACACAAGGCAGGGTGTGGCCATAAATTTTCATTTTGATATTTGATTTTTAATATTTACATTTTGTTAATGGGGGTGGTATGCTTGAAGATAAACTATCGATAAGTGCAAAGGCGATGAAACGCTCCGAGATAAGGGAATTGCTGAAACTGGTTGCAAAACCGGAGATAATATCCTTTGCCGGTGGAATGCCAGACCCAACACTATTCCCATCAAAGTTAATTGCAGAGGTTGCATCTGAAGTAATGGAAAAAGAAGGAGAGCGGGCTCTTCAGTACGGCCCCACAGAGGGTGATACTGAATTAAGGAAGAAATTGGCGGAATGGGATAAGGTTGACATAGATAATATCCTTATAACCACCGCATCACAGCAGGGGCTGGACCTTGTGAGCAAGATATTTATAGATCCGGGAGATACTGTTATAGTTGGTTATCCAACATATTTGGGTGGACTTCAAGCATTCAATTCTTACGATGCAAAATTCGTCGGTATACCTTTGGATAACGAGGGAATGAAAGTGGATGTACTGGAAGGCACACTTCAGAAACTATCAAGAGATAGAAATCTTCCAAAGCTCATCTATATAGTTCCCGATTTTCAAAATCCGAAGGGTGTAACAATGCCCACAGATAGGAGAAAAAGGGTGCTGGAACTTGCGTCTAAATATGACCTCTTGATTTTGTCAGACACCCCATACAGACCACTCAGATACTCGGGAGAACCCTGCCCCAACTTTTTTCACCTTGATGGTGGGATGGAAAGGGTTATCACTCTTTTTACCTTCTCCAAGATTCTCTGTCCGGGCTTCAGGCTTGGATATATTGTCGCTCCCCCAGCTATTATAGACAAACTGGTTATAGCCAAACAGGGGACAGATCTCTGCACGCCGGCTTTTACCCAGGCAATTGTAAGAGAGATAATTAAACAGGACAAACTCGACGGACACATAAAAAAATTGGTCTCTGTGTATAGAGAGAAG
>JAYENM010000212.1:0-2253 GCA_034722095.1 Caldifarciminota bacterium
GGTTGAATCTAATTATTATCCTGACCATTGTTTTGTTAGTCCTCGTGCCCATCTTCTTGTATCAAAGAGGAGTTTTGCACACGAGTGTGGATGAGGTTTTGACGCTGAAGAAAGAGGTAGATTCGTTAATACCGATGTATGGGAAGATAAAACAGGACTACAATTATGTAAAAATGATGACGGAGGAAAATGAGCGTAAAGTGAACACGATTTTAGACATCAGTAATTATAAGGTACAGATTGTTCATGATATACCTATCTTATCCTGCCAAAAACCTGAGGAACTACTGAAAGAGATTAACAGGCAACAAATATTATATGATAAAATATTACAGGAATTGGAACATGACGAGAGCGCTCTACTTTATATACCTTCCATAGCTCCAACTCACGGAAGGGTAATGAGACAATTCGGATATGTAATGGATCCATTTACAGGTGAACGAAGATTTTGCCAGGGTATAGATATCCTTGCAGAGGCAGGCGAGAAAGTTTATGCAACAGCAAATGGTGTTGTAAAATTTGCTGGAAGGAAAAGACATAAAGGTTATACTGTGGAGATAACTCATAAGAACGGGATTATAACTAGTTATTCTCATCTCTCTCATGTTAACACAAAGAGGGGAAGAAGGGTAAAGAGGAGAGATGTGATTGGATATGTTGGAAGAACAGGAAAAACTGAAGGTCCCAGATTACATTACGAGGTATGGAAGAACGGAAAAGCCATTGATCCCCTTATCTTTATCCTTGAAAGGATAGAAACTATATGATAGAACAAACTTTGCTGTTAATAAAACCAGATGCATTTAAAAAAAGAATAGTAGGTAAAATAATCACACAGGTAGAACAGGAAGGATTCAATATAGCAGAGATTAGTTTGAAATCTCTCACTCAAGAAGAGGCAGAGGCTCTCTATGAGGTTCACAGAGGCAAAGATTTCTTCGAACCACTTGTCTCGTTTATAAGAGAAGCGCCTGTTATTGCGCTGGTATTAGAGAGAAAAGGTGCTATCGGTCATTTGAGAAAGATAATTGGAAAAACAAACCCAGATGAGGCTGCACCACAGACCATCAGAGCACTGTATGGAACAAGCACAAGGAGAAATGTTGTACACGCAGCCGAATCAAGGGAGGCATTTGAAAAAGAAGTACGGATTTTCTTCCCCGATTTCAAACCTTGGTGTCTTAGTGGTTGTTTGCTTTGCAAGAACAATTAGCATGGTAGCCGCAATCTTTAGGGGTTGTGCAAAAAGTAGGGATCTGATAGCCGCAGCTGTAGGGGTTTAATGCATTAAACCCCTACAAGCGAATAGAAGATGCTGTTCTGGATTCAATTTGCGCAACTTATCCTCAGGATCCGCACGGATCCCCAGGATCCGCACGGAAAAGTTGCGACTACCATGTTGAAATTTGTTTGTGTTTTGTTATTTGGATTTTTATCGTAAATGTACCTTTTATTATCTATATTTCTGCTTATTACTCCCTTTCATGTTGAACAATTACTTAAAAAAGGAGAGATTTCAGAGGTAGAGAAGGAGTGTAAAGGACTTAAAGATGAATCATTTTTTATGGGAGAAGTAAAATTTTTAAAAAAGGATTTCAATTCTGCTCTCTCATTTTATAATGAGCTTCCGGTATCATCTCCTTACGCAAATGATGCTTTGTTTAGGATGCTGATCATTAGAGAGATCCATAAGGAATCGCTCGAGTTTTATGCAGAAGCTGAACTTGCAATTTTAAGGGGTAAATTTGATAAAGGAATAAAATATATACAAGAAAGCATTTCTCGTGATTCGTCTACCTATAGTTACGCTGCCTTTTTATTATCAATAGCATATGAGAAAAAGGATGACATTGTGATGGCAATCCAGGTTCTACTGGATGCAGTACAGCTTGAACCAAACAACCTCCTTACACCCTATCTCTTGGAAAGGGCAGGTATTTTATGCGTAAGGATGGGAAGATACGACGACGCCAGGGATGTATACGAGAAGTTATGTGCAAGTTTTCCTGACTCTCCAATTGTACCAATTGTAAGAAACAGGATAAAACAACTACCATAGATATACTAAAGTCATTGGGTCATTGAGTCATTGGGTTATGAGGTGATTCGTGTTCTTCGTGTCCTTCGTGGGAGATTGGAATTTTCTTAAATGTTATTTCAGGATATCATATCAGGGCTTGAGGAATTCTGGAAGAAACAGGGATGCTTTATAGGAGTTCCCTATCCTGGTGATGTTGGCGCAGGCACGTT
>JAYENM010000213.1:0-11541 GCA_034722095.1 Caldifarciminota bacterium
CCTTACCTCTTCACATGTGATAGGATTTGATTCATCAATTAATAAAGAGGTGTTTCCTATACCGAGAACAAGATGCAATTTCCCTACTTTAATACCCGATAGATCTATTCTGCTTTCAGAGGATGTGTATATGCAAAGAGAGAGTGGAATATGAGGTGCAAGATATACTACTGCGGAGTCCTCGCCAAATATAGAGTTATTTTTCTGTTCTGAGGAAAGTCTTATCCTGCATACACCTTTTTTCCTTTTATATTCCATATTTGGGGAGATGCGTTCTTTATCGTACGATATGCAGGTAGAGAGTATAAAGTTTTTATCCCCCTTTTTTATAGTGAGCTTACACCCTGAGAGTTTTATCTCTACCTCGGCACTTGTGTCACCTTTTCTATACGGGATATTCTCCTTGAACTCCGTCCCGATAAGTAATATTATGATGAGGATCGAGGTCATTTTCTTTCAACCTCCTGACTTTATTATCATTTTCCTGCCGTCTTTCTTATTTCCTACTGTCTTGTTTGGGTCTCTTTTTTATAGAGTTTATGTGGGCAATGTTAGTGACGGATCTGCCTTGAGGGAGAGTGGCGAAAATTCACCCCTTTCAAGATGGAATTCTGCACACCTTGCCACCATTGCACCGTTGTCCGTACAAAACTGTGGGGATGGGAAGACTATTCTGCACTCTTTTGCCCTTTCCTTCAGTTTTTCTCTCAGTCTTTTATTCCTTGCCACGCCTCCGCATACACCAATTGTTTTTGTATCTAACTTTTCTGAAAGCATAAGTGTTGGGATTATAAGTGAGTCTATAGATGCTTCCTGAAAAGACGCAGCAATATCAGGAATATCCTTCTTAGATGGAGGATTTTTCCTTATGTAATACAGAACAGCGGTCTTCAATCCGCTGAAACTGAAATCGTAACCATTCAATTTTGCCCTTGGAAATTCTATAGCATCGCCCCTGCCTTTTTCTGCTAATTTTTCAATCTCCTTACCTCCCGGGTACGGAAAACCAAGCATGCCGGCAACCTTGTCAAATGCCTCACCACAGGCGTCGTCGAGCGTGCTGCCAAATACCTGGTATTTCCCTTCACTTTCCATCAGAATAAGTTCAGTGTGTCCTCCCGAGGTTATGAGAACTATAAGGGGAGAATTTATCTTTCTTTCTATGAAAAGGGAGAATATATGCGCCTCAAGGTGATTTATCCCTATAAATGGAATCTCAAGCGCCAGAGAAATGGATTTTGCAAAGGATATTCCAATAAGGAGGGAACCAACCAGCCCGGGACCATATGTTACACCAACACCTTCTATCTTGTGTAATGAGACATTAGCCTCTTTTAGTGCCTTTTGGGTAACAGGAAGTATATTTCTTATGTGGTCCCTTGATGCTAACTCTGGAATGACACCACCATATTTCGAATGCTCAATCTGCGAAAACACCACATTTGAAAGCACCCTCCCGTTTTTTATAACAGATACAGATGTATCATCACAAGAGGTATCTATACCGAGAACTGTCATGGGGTAGAGAAAGTTATAGAGAAGGAATGTGACTTTCAGTCTTCTGTATTCGTGCCAAAATAAACTACCACAAAAGTGGGGTCGCAGATTATGTCGGGTGGGAGGTCAAGAGAGATTTTTTTTCTTGCAGGTAATTGTGTAGTATCAACTGCGACCGCTTTTGTATATATGTGTTTTACCTTCTTGAATGTTTCCATTCCTCCTCTGCATCTTATAGATTCGGGTAATACTTTTATATCTTTTATAGTAGGTTCTATCACGGGCAAGACAGGTAGGTATTTCTCAACTAACTTATCAACCCTAACAAGAAAAGGCTCACAGCCTATAGAGATTATAGAAACATCTGACCAAGGAGGAAAAAATACATTCTTTTCTCTTATATTAACTCTTGTCCATCCCCTGTCGGTCTCCAATCTGTAATTTATCGTGGGTCTACCCCAGAACCGCAGTCTCAGGATGTCAACGCCTTTGCCTTTGACAGTTAATATCACCTTTTTTAAGGGGGTTTCAGCTACAAAGACACTGTTATTTTTTGTTTCAAAGAGTAAAGGGACTTTAAAGTTTATCTGATATTCGTTCTGCAGCACGACATAGAGCCATATAAGCAGAGCAAGAATCCCTGCAGATAGCTTGAGGGGAAAATTGGACCGTATAGCCTTCCATATCCTGTTCATCAATATAAAAATGTTGAGACAGAAATCCCTTTCTGCCTGTAAAGGCAACTGGGGAGCAGGGATTCGAACCCCAATACCAGGATCCAGAGTCCTGTGTCCTGCCAGTTGGACGACTCCCCACCTTGGGTTAAATAATTAGTTCCCGATTAAAACCCATAAGGAGAAAGGGAGAATAGGGAGAAAGGGAGAAAATGAATTTAATTTTTGCACGCTTATAAACCGTACTTACATGTAGGCACAAATTCAATTTGTGCTTGTTTGAGTTATGCAATTTCAAAATTTCCCCCCTTTCTTGTTTTTCTCCATCTCTCCTTGTTTTTTATTGGACACCGATAACCCTTATGTGACTTCGGTGTTGTTGACGTATAATTTAGGATGAAATTTATAGCGGCGGAGGGACTTGAACCCCCGACAAGAGGATTATGATTCCCCTGCTCTGCCAACTGAGCTACGCCGCCTTAAATGTATTATAACATAAAAACAGGGCAAAGTCAAGCAAAAAAGGAAAGAATAACAGGGACTTGAAGAGAACCTAAGAGATAAAAAACCTGTCTACCGACAGGTAGATAAGAAATAAAAAAATCTCTTCCAATCTCTTAAAATCCCTGTTGTCTTTACTTTGCGCGAGCCCTTTTTTTCATAAATATGATAGAGAGTAGAAGGAAAAAGGCAAGGAGACCATAGCCACCAAGAGATTCTGCTGCTCTTGGATAGCCTCCGTATGATGAGTATGTTCTTCGATAAATCTCTGTTCCAAAGAGAACCAGAAGGACGAGTGGGGCAAGGATTTTTATCATGAAATTCCACCAGTTTCCTAGTGATATATCAGATGACTGGTTGACATACGATTCCAATTTTTTGAGGTCATATGCGTAACTTAAGAGTAGGCATTCTAACACTCCTACGAATACGAGTCCCCAGTTACACATAAAATAGTCAACTATGTCCAGCCATAGTATACCAGCGTTAGTAGCAAAGAGAAGCCCTATTCCGAGTCCAATAAGACCAATTGATAAGAGAAGAGGTGTTCTTCTTACGCGCCATTTATCTATTATTCCGCAGGAGAACGCCTCTACGAGTGAGAAGGCGGAGTCTATACCAAGGAAGAAGAGCATAAGAAAGAAGAGAACACCGAAAAGCTGGCGAAAAATAGGAAATTCATTTATTATAGTAGGGAAAGTTATAAATGCAAGTGGTATGGATGAGGAAATAATTTTATCAATGGGTATTCCTTCTGTATATGTATAATATCCGAGCGTTGAAAAGACTGCAAAACCGGCAAGAAACGCAGTGCCAGCATCTGCAAGTGCTATTATGAGGGCATTATTTGCAATGTCTGACTTAAGAGGGAGGTATGAGGCATATGCCATCATGATGCCGAACCCAATGGAAAGGGAAAAGAAGACCTGCCCATATGCAGCCAGCCATACATTTGGGTTCTTGAGGGCAGAGAATTGAGGCGTGAGGTAATAAGAGAGACCTTCCATTGCCCCCGGGAGTGTAATTCCTCTAATCACGAATGCAATCAGGAGGACCCATGGCAACAAGACTGTAATCCATACCACCTTACCCACAGTCTTTGGTCCCTTCCAGATACATGCGATGATTGCAATCCAGGTTATAATGAGAGTCACAACTATATGCAGCCTCAAACCGCCGAGTTGAAATGGACCGTCGGATACACAGAGGTAGGAGTTCCAGAAAAAAGATTCTGTGTCTTTACCCCAGGCGAGATTAACTGAATATCCTGTATAGGAGAGACTCCATGCTATGATAACGCTGTAATAACATACAATCGCAAATGCTACCAGAACAGCGAACCAACCAAGCCACTCCTTCCCCCTCCCTGCGAGCGAAAGAGCTCCTGGAGCACCCTTGCCGAATTTGCTGCCAAGTGAAAATTCAAGTATAAGTATAGGGATACCAGCAGTAAACAGGGCAACAAAGTAGGGGATGAGAAATGCCCCACCCCCATTCTGGTAGCATACATATGGGAATCTCCATACATTACCCAGGCCAACCGCTGAACCAATAGAGGCAAGAATGAATGCAGTTCTATTATCCCATTTCTCTCTTTGCATGCTCTTTTATTTTATTACGCCAAGCCAGTCATGGAGAAGAAACTGTAGCCTGCCGATTAAAAGAGAGACCCTTGCCATAACCGTGTAACCGAAGGAGGCGCCGAATGCAAGCATTATATACCATATACCTACATTTGCAACCTTGCCCATAACCCCTTTGTGTTCAAGAGAGAAATAAAAATACAGAAGGGTTGTAATTACACCGATGACCATTATTATATTACTTATCAAGAGAAAAGGAGGCAATCCGGGAGAGATGGCGGTGATAGTGCTCTGTGTGTGTTTAAATATATAGCCCTCAAAACTTCTCGGGATAGATATTCCGCATGTAGACCCCATGATGAAGGCAATAGGATACCTGATAAGCCACGAGATCTTTTTAAAAAATATGGCAAAGGCAAGCAAGCCGAGTAAAGTGGGAAGTAAGATATAGTATTGATGATTAGTAACTATTGGTTCCCAGACTCTTGGCATGAAGGAGTTATGATAAAGTATCGATATTGTGTATCCAACTGATACACCAACAAAGAGATGTTCAGCGAACTTATAAAACGGATTATCCCTCCATAGAAACGAAAATGTGCAAAGTGTAAGAAATGCGGCGAACCATACCCATGGATTATAAGACATCAATCCTCCTTCATAATTAGCCCTATCTTGCCTTCTTTTTTCTTATATTGAAGTAAGCGATGTTACCAATAACTATCAAGACAATCATAAGTAGATGCACAAAAGATTGCGCATCCATTCCCATAGACGCTACCTTTCTTGTGTCCTTCTTGGTATATCCTTTTGCATGGATAAGATTTTCATACTCTGCAGCCCCCTTAAGTCCCCCAAGCATACCAACAAACTGGCCTGTTTGGAGGAAGGTATAAAATTCAGCAGCGGATACGGCAGTTGTCCCAACTCCGACCTTTACATGGTATGTAGTTCCAACAAGCACTGCCCATGACCGTGGCGCCTGTGTACCCGATATTGAAACAACAAGTGCAATATCATCATAGTTCCTTATGTGGTTCATCATTGGTAGGGAATCAAGTGGAACACCATAGTAATCCCTGCCAAAGGTCCTCTCTATATCCTCACCCATAGATAGCATAACTGCGGTGTATCCGGGGACGAATGGGAGAAAAACGAAGTCTTCACCGCTTTTTGCTCCATAGTCGTCCTTCACATTTGAGAGAGCTATATCTATCATACCGATATATGTTGGGTATAGTCCAAGACACAATACACTTATATCCTTGGCAAAGCAATGCCTCAGGATTGCCTGTGCCATTGGCAGGAGTTCCGGGGCAGTAGCGGGGTCAAAATCGAACGATATAAGAATTGCAGGTCCATCCGGGGGAATCTTATCTATGTAATCAAATAGTGCCTGTGTATATGGAGTTGTAAATGTGGGTAGTCCAACGGGACGTATAAGTGGAATTAACACGCAGATGCCGACAAGAAGATAGACCCATCTTCTGTCAATATTCATCATCTTTTCCCAGATATTCATTTTTTATTCCTGTATTATCATTGCTAAATTGGTAACTTTACATTTTTCACTTTGTCCTGCCAGGTCGGGATCCCGCCAGAGGCGGGACATTTTGAATTTACTTATCACCCTCCTCCAAGATACCCTCTCTCTATCCCAAGAATTATCTTAAGTGAGGTAGCTATCATGCCAAGTCCAACGCCGAGAAGTATCCCTCTTTGAGCTGCCATATTCGGATACATCAGTATCCATTCAATGACACGGGGAAGCCAGGGAACAAGCCTCTCTCCAACAGGCACCCTGCCAAACATAACCACAAGAGCAACTACAAGAAGAAGAGTTGCCTGCGTAGTCCTTGCCTTGAATGCACGGTAAGCAGCGGATGCCATATAAAAGGCAAGGAGGGAAAACATTGTTGATTGCATAGGGACCATTATATACTGGTAAAGGTCAGAGATAAGGGATTCTTCCCCCATCCCGAACGCGATGCCCACGAATGCTGTGAATGCCAGTGCAAAAAGGGTTATAAATGAGTATCCCCATCCTTCTTTTTTTCTTCGAATCTTGTCGATGTGTACCGCACAGAGTGATCTTACAGCAATAATCATCATAAATATCCCAACTATAATCTGCCAGTGTAGTACCTCTTCATAAGTCTTCTGTGATACCGGATGAGGGATGAAAAACTGGATTATCATCCCTATACCACATATGAATGCTATAATAAGAGGTATCTGTCTCTTCATATTAAATAAAGAAGGTTACAATAAAAGATGCGGGGATTATAACATAAAAAATCTTTCTTGTCAAGGGAAAAACCCTACTTTTTTGCTGTATTCCTGAGAAACAAGAGAAGATTTTGCATGTCCTTCGGAAGAGGCACTTCAAAATTCAATTCCTCTCCGCTTCGTGGATGTTTAAAGGCAAGCGATCTTGCATGTAGAGCCTGCCTTTTAATTATTGACATAATTTCCTTAAATCTGTTTATATTTACATAAGGATGTCTCTTTCTCCCTCTGTATGTGGAGTCTCCTACCACAGGATGTCCAATATGCTCAAGATGAACCCTTATTTGATGTGTGCGTCCGGTTTCAAGAGAAAGAGAGAGATATGTAATATCGCCAAATCGTTCTATAACCTCATAATATGTTTTTGCTGACCTTGAAGAGAGGGGCGTGACTGCCATTTTTTTTCTGTCAAGGGTATGTCTGCCGAGAGGTGCATCTATCACACCCTTTTTCAATTCAAAATCACCCCATGCAAATGCAACGTACTTTCTTTTCATTTTTCTTGTCTCTATTTGTTTCAAGAGAACAAGATGTGCCTCCTTTGTTTTTGCAAATATTATCACTCCTGATGTATCTTTATCAAGCCTGTGAACGACCCCCGGTCTCTTTCCGGTACCACCCGCTAATTTACAATGGTAAACAAGGGCGTTGACGAGCGTCCCTTCAAGATGCCCAGGAGCAGGATGTGTAACCATACCGGGGGATTTGTTTATTACTATAAGATCTTCATCTTCATACACGATATCGAGTGGAATACATTGTGGTTTTATGAAAAAAGGAGCTTCTTTCTTATAAAGGACTCTTATCTCTTCACCTTTATGAACTATATGGCTTGGTTTTACAATTGTGCCATTGACAAGTATGTTCCCATTCTCTATTAGCTCTTGTAATTTACTGCGCGAGAGGGAGATGCCAGCTTCTTTTAGATATTTATCAAGCCTTTCCCTCTTACGCGGTCTCAGTATACGGATTATCTCCTGCATAATATGGTAAAATCTCTGCCTGCCGCAGGCAGGCGTATTTGTTTTTAAATTTTAGTGCTCTTCCGCCAAAGGTGATTGTTCAGTATTTGGTGTTTATAAAAGTGCGCAAAGATCTATCCCGTCACTGTTTATTCTACATCCTTATGCCATACGAGAATTCTTCCACACTCTTCACAGGTGTAAATTTTGTTTCCCCTCCTTATGAGTGTAACAAATTGGGGTGGAAGAAGTGTGTTGCATCCTGTACACATGCCATCTTTGACAGTAGCAACTGCATTGCCTCTACCCTTTTGAATACGCTCGTATGTCATAAGTTGTGAAATACTGATGTGACTCGCTATCTCTTCCATTTTAGCTGTCTTTTGTTTTATCTCCACTTCTA
This sequence comes from Caldifarciminota bacterium, assembly GCA_034722095.1. GTDB lineage: Bacteria > Hydrothermota > UBA3073 > UBA3073 > UBA3073 > UBA3073. The sequence continues at coordinate 7,910 of JAYENM010000213.1, forward strand.
GCTCCTGCTGTATTTTCTTTAGATTTTCTTTCTCTGATGTTTCTCTTTTTCTTATTTCTGCGAGTTCCTTGTTTTTCTCTTCAAGTTTCTTCGAGAGATTCTCTATCTCCATTATGCTGGTTATAGTCTCTTCTTCTGCCTTTTCTATACTTTTTTCCTCCTCTCCAATCTCCTTAAGAAGGGCAGAATACTCCCTATTTGTCTTTGCCGTGAGGAGCTGAGTTTTGTGTTTGGCAAGGTTCATACGAGTTTCCTGCACCTCCCTCTCTCTTTTCTCTCTCAATATCTCCTTCTTCTGTAATTCTGTTTCTATCTCTTTCACCACTTCTTCCGCAGTTTTTACATTTTCATCGCTAATGTGCTCTTTTTTAGGGATATCCATCAATTTTTTCTTTAATAAGGCAATATCAGAATCTACCATCTGAAGTTTGTACAGTCTTCTCAGAACTTCTTTCATTTCACCTCCTTTCCTTTTAAGAGGTATTGTCAAAAATCTAATGCACAGCATTCTTCGAACCACAGAGAGCACAGAGGATTATAGAGTAATAAATAATCGTTCGAAGAATCCTGTGGACAGGAGATTTTCATCCCTCCCCTCTGTGACCTCTTATCTTGCCTGTCTACCGGACATGTAAAACTAATCCCTTTATCTCGCCTCTTAACCTTTGTACATTGAAATTTATAGGTTAAAACAGGGATTTAAAGAGATTGGAAGAGATTCTTTTTTCTAAAAAATATCCATTTCTCTTAAGTTCTCTTTTAATCCCTGTAAAATCATATAAGTCATTGTATAGAGAACACAGAGAATTAAATTTACTCCCTGCCCCGTTAGATAGTAAACATCTAACGGGATGAATGACCTCTGTGGTTTCTTTCATATTCTATTTGACACTACCTTTTAAGATGTGCCTTTCACAAAATTCGTAATCCCTTACAACCCTCGTTTATCGGTAGCGAGGCTCGTAACGAGGCTCGACCTTTTGATGCTCGATGCTCGCCTCCATAGTGGCCCTACGAACTGTATTTTTCAAGTCTCAAGCTTCCAGCTTCGAGTTTCGTTACCAGCTTCCTCAACGATAACCCAGTTTCGAACTCTTTAGTTTTGTGAAGCCCTATTTTAAGATATTTGCTCTTTTAGCCACTGATTTCACGGATTACATGGATATATTAGGTCATTGGGTTGTTGCTTTTTTGCACGAATTGAATTCGTGCCTACAAGATTACCTGCACTTTTTATCTGTGTGGATCTGAGTGGTCTGTGGCTTCATTATCAAAGAAAAATTTTTAGGGTCTCTCTCAAAATAAAAATGGTGCACCAGAGTGATGCACCTTATTTTTTATGGGCGGGAGAGGATTCGAACCTCTGACCTTCGGTATGTGAGACCGACGCTCTAACCAACTGAGCTATCCGCCCTATTATATTCATTAGATATATTGTAACAGAAAAATTGCAATTTGTCAAGAAAAAAAATTACCACAGAGTGCACAGAGAATCTTAGAATCAATTCAAAATTAGCATTGCAAAATTATCAATTTGTAAGAAACTTGTTAATGGTAGCACTATGCAAGAGTGCTCCATAAATTGATAATTGTTAATTTTACTGAAATGTTTCAGCGGATTACACAGTTTTTTAAGAATTATTTACTGTCATAAGGAAGGAATTTTTTAAAATAGAAGAAAAAAATTAGGGGGTATAGAAACAGAATTCCTATACCCCCGGTGGACTACTGTCAGGACTTCTAAACTTTGGTTACATTAGTTGCTTTTGGTCCTTTCGCATCCTCTATAACATCAAACTCGACCTCATCACCCTCATGCAGGGTTTTGAAGCCATCACCGCTGATGCTAGAGTAGTGAACAAAGACATCTCCACCTTCTTCGAGTTCAATAAATCCATAACCTCTGGACTCGTTGAACCACTTCACTTTACCTTTTGGCATGTACGCCCTCCTTTCTTAAAGATAGGACATTATAACACGTTTTTTTCTTTTTGTCAAGAAAAAAATTTTAAAAGAGGTTGACATGGTGAAAAATTTGTGATATAATATAAAAAGTTAATTTACTCAAATTGAAAGATGCCTATGATAGATTCTTATAGATTTGGATATATCGTTATCGATGGTAAGGGTTATTCAAAAGATGTTATCGTATTACCGGAAAGGATAATTACCAATTGGTGGAGAAGTGAAGGGCACAGACTTAAGTTGGAAGACTTGAAAGAGATATATAATACAGGTATTGATACCCTGATTATTGGTACGGGAGCATTCGGAATGATGAAGGTAGATGACGAGACCAAAAGTGAACTCGAGAGAAAGGGAATAAAGGTGATCATAGCATGCTCAAAGGATGCCGTGGATATATATAATGATTTACCCAAGGCAACGACTGCTGCCTGTTTTCACCTCACCTGTTAAACAATATCAAAAATCAAATATTAAATATCAAAATTACATATCAAATATTAAAATTGAGACTGTTCAATATTTCTAATTCCAATATCAATAAAGTTTTTAGAGACCCTATGTTGAGAGAGTTATCCCCATTTTTAGGACATTTTTGATTTGTCATCCTTCACGATGTTCAGAACAAGTTTGGCATTTTGATATTTAATTTTTCTATGATAGTTGCCTGTCATCAACCAAACTACCTTCCCTGGCCGGGATTCTTCTATAAGATGATGGCGTGTAATGCCTTTGTGCTTATGGATTCTTGTCAGTTTCCTCTTGGCAGGTCTTTTATCAACAGGAATCGCATTAAGACACCCCCGTCTCGGTTTCTATGGCTTACAGTCCCCGTAAAAAGAAAAGGCAGGAGCCTGCAAAACATAAATGAGGTACAGATTGACAATGAAATAGATTGGCAAAGGAGACATTTAGGATCTCTTATCCATTTTTATGCGAAGGCACCTTATTTTAACGAATATATAGATTTTTTTAGAGCCTTGTATGGTAAGAAATGGGATAAACTTATTACACTGAACCTTGAAATCATCAACTTTTTCAAAAAACTCCTAAGGGTTGATACAAAACTGTATTTTCTTTCCGGGCTTGGGGTAGAGGGTAGTGGATCTTCACTACTTGTAAATGTATTGAGGAGACTGGACGCTGATGCTTATCTCTCTGTATACAACAGCAGAAAGTATATTGATGAAGCCCTGTTTAAAAAAGAAGGGATAAAGGTTAGATATTATAAATTCAAGCCACCCGTATATCCACAACTGTGGGGTGAGTTCCTGTACAACCTTTCGATAATTGATCTCGTGCTAAACTGTGGGGAGAAGGCAAAAGAGATAATAGAAGGTTGCAGCAAGAATTGAGAGATCGGGTGCGTGATATGAAGAGAGCTATATTCATAGATAGAGATGGAACAATCATAAAGGATAAAGGATATATCACGAATGTCTCCTTTGTCGAGCTTATCCCCGGCGCTGCTCAGGCGATAAACAGATTCCATTCACTCGGGTTTATAGTTGTGTTAGTGACCAACCAGTCTGCAGTAGGCAGAGGATATATCACAGAGGATGAATTAGCAAAGATACACAAAACAATGGAGCAATTACTCTCTCAGGAAGGCAGTTTCCTCGACGCAATATATGCATGTCCTCATCACCCTGATGAGAGATGCGGTT
>JAYENM010000214.1:0-11535 GCA_034722095.1 Caldifarciminota bacterium
TAACTAATAATCCTATACGAAGTTTAGAAACTTTTAAATATGAAAGTAATTTATGTATAAAAAAATCTGTGAAATCTCTTTTTAATCTTTCTAATCAGACATCCTGATCTTTATAGGATGTCTTTTTAGCTCTTATGTTCTCTTTCAATCCCTGTTAATTTATCTTTTTTCAACAGGGAACTTAAGAGATTGCAAGAGAATTGTTTTTTTCAAACATATTTTCATTTCTCTTATGTTCTCTTTCCTGCCTACCGTCAGGCAGGAAAGAGAATTTAAGAGATAAATTTGCACGATTTAAAATCGTGCCTACAAAAAATAATAAAACAAAGATTCGTATTAAGGAATTCAGTTTTTGTATTATAACACCAAATGCCTGGTTTGTCAAGAAAAAAATAGCCACAGATTGTCTGAAAGACCATACAGAAAAGAGAGTTTGGTCTGTGAATTAAGAAAATTTGCGTTGGGTGAATAAAAAACTTGAAAAACCTCAAAAAGTAGTATATAATATCTCCTATATCATAAAAAGAAAAGATGCAAGGCCTTGAACCATACAAATCTCAGATCATAGGGAGGGAAAATGACCGATCAAAGCTTGCTGAAAGGGTTAAAAAAAAGAGCCGTAAAAGTCCTAAAAGATAATGATACAGGAAACTCGACAAAGCCAGCTCCTTTGTTGTATCCACATCAATGGAACTGGGATTCAGCTTTTATTGCAATTGGATTGTCTCATATAGATGAAGAAAGGGCACAACAGGAGATTCTCTCGCTCTTGCGTGGCCAATGGACTAACGGAATGATACCACATATCATTTTTAATCCGCACTATGCCAAATACTTTCCCAACCCTGCTTTTTGGAATACCTCGGCATGCTTTTCAGGCGCCCCTAAAACCGTCCAGACATCGGGGATTACTCAACCGCCTATACTGGCATCAGCAACTTATGCGGTTTTTAAGAATTCAAGCAATAAAAAGAAAGCTATAGCTTTCTTGAAAAAAGTATTCCCTGCCCTTAAAAAATACTACAGCTTTTTTCTTACTTATCGGGATCCTATGGAGGAAGGATTGGCTTATATTATACATCCATGGGAGAGCGGTTTGGATAACTCTCCCCGTTGGGACGAGGTTTTAAGCAATATTAAGATGAAATGGACTCCCAAATATGAAAGAGTTGATAATAAGATTGTCTCACCAGAACAACGACCAGGCAACCAAGAATATGATAAATACACTTATCTTGTTGAATTGTTCCGAGATGTCAACTACGACTCAAATCGAATTTGGGATGAGAATCCTTTTATTGTCCAGCCTATTCTTTTTAATTGTCTGCTGTATGAGTCTACACAATCTTTAAAAGAGATATGCAAGATACTTGATGAGGATACAGCAGAAATTGAGCAATGGACATTAAAGATAAGGAATGGGATTAATAATAAACTATGGGATAAAAATCTCAAAATGTACTGTGATTTTGATTTGAAGAATAATAGATTAATCCGAAAAGAAACTATAGCGAGTTTTACTCCCCTTTATGCAGGAATTCCATCTCAGGGCATCGCCGATTTATTGGTAAATACTCTAACATCGCCCACACAATATTGGCCAACTGATGGATATCCCCTGACCAGTGTCTCTATGAGCGCACCAGAGTTTGACCCCAAAAAATACTGGCGAGGACCAGTCTGGATCAATATTAACTGGTTGATGATTAAAGGGTTACAAAGATATGGCTACTATGAAGAGTCCAGACACTTAATTAAAAAAACTATAGGCCTTGTACTAAAAAGCGGGTTTTATGAGTATTTTGACCCCTTCACCGGTAAAGGTTATGGCTCGGATAAATTCTCTTGGTCGGCAAGTTTGATTATAGATTTATTAGAAACTTACGGGGAATATTAACATCTCCATTTGAGATATGAGCTTTGAGCTTTGAACGCCGAATACCAGCGTATACGATACTATCTTATAAGCAGTATCTTTTTCGTGTATTCTGATTCTCCCCTCTCTAATCTCAGAAAATATATACCATTTGATAAAAGCCTTCGGCTGGAATCCTTTCCATCCCATAAGACCTTATGTCTCCCCGCTTGTTGCTCTTCATTAATCAGGGTTTTTATAAGTTGCCCCGAAACATTGTATACTTTGAGTGTGGTTAGAGTAGAGCCCTTACCGGTTAGAAAATAATCAATAACGATTGATTTATCAAATGGGTTAGGATGGGTTTCTAAGAGTAGGCAGTCTGTGTGATAATCTCCAATATCTGGTTCATTAATCGCAAAAAGGGCTGCAGCAAAAGTAATCGGACCACCAGCACCATATATCTCTTGACCAATTCGTCCTGATTGTTCCCACCCCTGTCTCAGATCCTCAAGGGGAATATACATAGAAGGAACATTTACTGCACCGTAAATGGTAGTCTCTGTCCACACTGCCTCCGAAGGTAAGAAAGGCGCAAGAGAATATCTCATTACTGCTGGGGTATAATCAATAAATCCTTCAATTAAATTCCGAAGGTAATCTGGGATTGCTCCAGAGACAAGTTCCATATACTCCTTAAGGTATATCCAGACCTCATACTGTTCCTTCATAGTAATAACACCCGCCTCTTGCATCGGGCTCATCCCAAAAAAGGTAAGATAGTCCAATGCATATCCATAATCACACTCCCAGAGCCAGCAGGCTCTCATTATATTTGCAATGGGCATATAGCTCATCATCAAATAATCACTGTTGCCTGTGATTTGATATAATCTGGCACAGGCTACCGCACAAGCTGCAGTCATCTGTAATTCATATGCGAGGTTGAAACCTTTACCAACAATATGCTGGATAGACGCCATTGCCTCGTCAAGATAGGTTTGTTCTCCAGTAAGGTCGTAGCATTCAAGCATAAGATAAGCATACCCTCCAGCAACATCTGGCTCCGAACCTGATATTGCATCGTTGGTGTTGTAATCAAAGAAGACGGGAAATTCGTAGTCAACATTATGGGCAAAGTTGATAATGGTCTCAGTGGAGGCAAAGAGTAATTCATTAGCTATCCCACTACCCATCTTTGCAAGTTTTGCAAGACCAATGGCAAGTTCCATTGTATACCAGCTATCTCCTCTCGTTATACCCACATTAGGATAGTCATTTACAATTGTTTGGTGTGTGGTATTATAAAAATAGGGCAGGATTTGCTCCAGACCATCATCTATAGAAGTTACATCACCACATATCTCCTCATATTTTTCAATTGCTACGAGCACATCCAATTGCGCAATCAATTCAGCAGAGTTATAACGAGGGATATTGACATACGCCCTCAAAAAATCAACTTCGTTTATAGTTGCCCAGCACCCATCATCAAGCAAATCGTTCAATTCATAAGATGCCACCTCTTGCCAATTGGTTTCTTCTATAATATCAGGTTTATAGATATGTTCATAAATTTTTGACAAGGAGAGAATGAATCTCTCTGCGATCTCTACCTCTGAAGCTGGCATACCGGGAATGATATAGACATAAGTGTCCACAATATCGTGACTTGTCCCTGCTGAGACAGAAGTCGTTGGATAGTAAGGCCTTTCATAACCAATACTCTCCTCTGAGGCATCGACTACATATTCAGGTGCCCATCCTTGCTTGAGAGAAAAGTAGTTGTTTAGTGAAGAAAAATCTTCAAAGTAAAAGATTGAACTGTTAATTGTATCTTCATAGAGGTAGCTGATTCCAGCGGCGAATCTTGACTGCTTGGCATATTTAGTGATGCTACCCCCTGATAGAGTCCTTGTTGTCCTGTTATAAAACCAAAGGTCCCTCGGGTTATCGTATATTACATCTGATTGCTTTGTATATACATTTGTCTTCCATCGAATCAACCCAGGACTTTGTCTGTATACCCTGAACTGAATGGTAAAATCAGCCCAAGCTCTGGAGGAGTTTATCGTTATCAAGATCTCCTCCTCTGTCTCATTAGCAGATATATTTTGCACACATTCTGGGTCCATAAGGTCAAAAAGAGTACCATGAACGACTTTCGTTGCCAGTGCCTTAGAGGGTTCAAAAGTGGGATATATGAGTATGTATCCATCCGTTTCAGTCTTGTCGTATTCAATCGTGTACCCCCCCATTGTAATGTGGAAATGTGTGCTATCGTAGGAGTCAAGAGTCACAGCATCTTCACCCGGAGGAGTGTGGATATTATAAATTACCTGAGGGTTTTCACCCTCTACACCATCAGGGTCGGCATATGTGACCTTAACATCATAATCTGTATCAGGAATGAGTCCAATAATAGTCCTCTGAAAGAAAGAATCCACTCTGGACATATGTCCATCTTTAGTCCAACAAGTATCGGATGATATTTTGTGTTCCAGGATTGCGGTCCCGTTTTGATTGGCATCACCAGAGTAGGGCGCTGTAACTTTTATGACATCGGGACCCTCAGCCTCTGCAGTAATTGTGCCTGCGATTATCTTAACATGAGGAAGGAAGATATTGGTTATATACTTTGGGTTTCCACCGACAACACTATCAATGTCGGAATATGTTACCTTTATGTCGTATTCGCGACCGGGAGAGAGCTCTATTATCGTCTTTTTATATAAAAAGGGTTCTTTCTCCATAGTAACTTCTGGTTGCCATTCACTCTCAACTGAAAGTTTGTAAGTCACCCCCGCAGAACCATCATTGTCAGTATCTCCTGTGTAAGTGGCTTCAATAGTTATAGAATTATAGGTATGGGTCTCCGAAACTGTCCCGGTAGTCGTCTGAGGATTGGATGACAGCTTAATATAAACTTTTGGACGGTAATAGACAACATTATATTCGCTTGATGCGAAATCCAGTATCCCCTTTGCTGCAGATACTACTGGCTCACGCAAGACAAACCCAAAGTTGCTGTCAGGATGATCTATCCAGCGTTGACACATATTGGTCAAGGTCCAGAAATGCCAACTATTAGTTGAAGTACTTGTGTAGAAGTTTTTAATATCTTCAGGAATTTCTTCTCGGTCATCAGGCACACCGTTACAACCAGCTGCTGTCCAGAGAAGAGTATCAAAGATGGCATAATTCCAGTTGCATTCCCCTGAGACCCCAGGTCGACCGTCATAGCCACCAGGGTCATCACCACTTCCCTCGCCCCAGGCTCGATTGAGACGGTAAACACCCAATTCCTTGGAGTCTTCCTGTAGTGTTCTCCTCTGGGTGAAGTAGAGGTATACCCAGGCGGAATCGATTTGGGTATTAGGGGGGATTGCTGAAAGATCAAACCTTATAAGGGCATGCTTTGCGTCCTCTTCTCCGCCATTACCCGTTGCCTCAAACATATCCTCGTCGCCCGTATTCCAGTCAGGTTTATTTATAAAGATATGCGCATCTGTGCATCCATAATATCCATACTGTCCCTGCTGGAAAGTGTAGATTTGCTGAGCAAAAGAGTTGGCTGTTGTAAAGATGAGGGCAAAAGAAGGTAATATAATACTAACTAAAAGGTTTTTGCAATTACGAAACATTTGACACAAAGAATAAAGTAAAATGGTTCTTCTCCAATTTAGTTAGTAGGGAGCAAATCCCCTTGAATTCGTGCTCTTTGCATATTTACCCGCCTACCGGCAGGCAGGTATATGAAACTGTCTACTTAGAGCATTTGCCTGTCTACCCTGCCTACCGGCAGGCAGGTGACAGGTAGATAGGCACAAATTCAATTTGTGCCGGCACGATTTGAAATCGTGCCTACAATTTTTGAAAGCCATTTCCGAAAAAGTCGCACCTATGAAACGAAACCTGTCTACCGAGAGGTAGAAATGAATTACTTCTTAAATACAAAAAGCCATATTGTTAAGCTTGTATAGCATTTGGTCAGTATTCCTTGCCTACCGGCAGGCAGGTGAACCAACTAAATTGGAGAAGAACCAGTAAAATCAAATATCAAAATTATTGGATCAAAAGCATCTTCTTCGTTTGAATAAAACTTCCATTTCCACCCGTATTGGCACTGATTCTACAAAAATAGATTCCGCTATTGACTTTTACCCCATCCTTGTCTTTTCCATCCCAGAATGTGTAGTAACAACCAGCGTCTTTATCGCTGTCAACCAATCTTCTCACCCTTTGACCTGTCAAATTGTATACCTCAACGCTAATGTGACCTGCCTTTGGCAACTGATACCTTATCTTGGTGTTAGCATTGAATGGGTTGGGATAGTTTTGCCAGACCTTAAATGATTCTGGGTCTCCCCTTGAACTCAGATCCTCGTCAATCCCGATAGTTTTATCTATTGTAAACCCATCAAAAACGGTGCCGTCTGGCTTAATTGCTTCAAAGTTTAACAGCAAACTGTCTATGGAAAGCTTACAGCAATGAAGCGTACTCTCTGAATATATAGTCCAGTTACTTGAGCCAACTGTTCTTAAGGGTGCACCACCACCCCCGGTAACAATGTAGTAGACTCCGTTAACAAATCCTCTTTCATAATTATGATCATGCCCATTGAATACTATATCTACTCCATAGGTCTCAAAGAGGCTGCACCAAGCTGTTCTTACATTTAGATCACTGCCATGCTCTCCAGAACTATAAGGTGGACGGTGAAAAAAGACAAAGATCCAGTCGGCACTTTGACTTGCATTGATTAAGTCGGATTCAAGCCACTCTCTTTGGCTCCCATACATGTTAGTTTCTGTGCTTAAACAAACGAAATGGGCGTTGCCATAGTCTAATGAATACCATTGCTCGTTGCCTGGGAAATGCCAGTAATCATAATAGAGTTGAGCATTCTCCTCATGATTTCCAATAGCCACAAAATAAGGGATATGATCCAGGATATCCTGATTTGTGCTGAACCAGGTTATCCACTTACTGTCGATTCTTCCGTCTTCTACCAAGTCACCTGTGTTAAAAACGATGTCGGGATCAATGGCAATAATTCTGGAAACCACTGCAGCACGGTCGCCATCATTGGTGCGAGTATCCCCGTAGGAAACAAATGTAAATGGCTCATATTGATATTTTGCAGTCGAAAAGGTGTTGTCAACGCTCACTTCTCCAGAAGAAGAGCTCACCCGATAGTGATAAATAGTGGAGGGATTGAGGTCGGTAAGCTCAATGCTGTGCAATGTTCCTACTGTAGAATCGACTTCTGAGAATCCATATGTGGTGTCAAATCCATACTCAATCATTGCGTTACCGGGTTTATCAGTTCTCCAGCTAATAACCATTGTTGTTTGAGGATGGTTAACCCAGGAAAGATATGGCCCAAATTGTCCCCACTTAAATACAGTATCATTTACGATTGCATCATTATCAGGAACGGTGTATATTCTGAAGCCCACTGCCTCCCCGACGGGTCCTTTCTCAAGATATAATCTGCTTCCTTTAGTATAATAGTAATAGAGATTAGTCTCAGGAGGGAACTCCAGATCTATTTGCCACTTTCCATCTGGATTCCTGTTAAGTGGTACTTCTGCTGGAGCCCAATTACCAAGCTCAGGCAGGTTGCCCATTATATAAATAGTATCAGTAGGGGAAGTTTCTTCTGGTACAGCCACCAAAAATGTTATTGAGGTTGCTTCTACATAAGCAAACGAAAAAAGACAAAAAGCAAGTCCTATTAGAGAAGAGATTTTTTCCATTTTGTTTGCCCAACATCTGGATTAAGGGATAGACTTCCTAATCGGCCAGACTCGGAGAGCAAGGTAATTAGAAATCCATTCCCAGCGAGATTCTATGCGTATTCCCGAGTCTGCTAAAGTTCGTATAAGCATAATCTACTTTTAACAAGACTGCTTGTCCTATGCTACTCTGTATACCTGCACCAAATGTCAATCCCTCTTCACTATCCCTCTTAAACAGTGAACTGTAGCCACCTCGTAAGGAGAATATATTGTTGCAAACATATTCCATTCCTAAGTTCACATACTCGGTGTTATCATTTGGATGAACAGCGTCTACTGCAACAGTTAACCGATTGTTTCTGCTCTCTAGGATATCCATCGCTATCCCGGCTCTAAAAATTAGAGGCAGTGGCCAATTATCTGTGACCAGGTTGGCTTCAATCAATTCGTTGTTACCCATTATAGTTGGGTCAATATCGTGATATACCATTACATCTCTGCCGGACAACATCATATCAGTACCAAAATTTGATATATTCATCCCAATCTTTATATCATTGAACGGAGTGATAAATAGTGTCCCAAAATCGATAGCAAAACTTGAGGTACTCATATGCCAGATTTTCTCCTGAATGTATTTGGTATTGAATCCCATCGAGAACTTATCTGTTAAATTTTTTGCGTAAGAGAGTCCAAGAGCCATACTGCCCACAGAAAACATCTCGCCGGTTCCCTCTGGGTCATCAACCGTTCTCACCTCCATATCTGTAGTACTTAAAGAGGTTAGGCTCACTCCGATGACACCGTAATTACCCAAATAGAAGATGCCTCCTGCAAAATCAAAGTTTATGTCAGCCAGCCATTCTATGTGTGTAACTGTAATTTCGTTCTTCTGCAACCTTGACAGCCCTGCTGGATTCCAGTATATAGCAGTAGCATCATCAGCCACAGCGACAAAGGCCCCTCCCATTCCAATTGCTCTGGAGCCAATCTCAATCTCCAAAAAAGGTGCAGCAGTTGTACCAACTCCAGAGACATTCCTGACGTATTGACTGTAGGATTGACCGACTGTTATAAACACGAGAAGGAAAACAAATGTTGTTCTCATTACACCCCCTTATTATTTTATCACAGCAAATTTGCCGACCTTCTCTCCGATTCCAGGTGCATCTATGTGGTATATATAAAGTCCATAGGAAATGTCCATACCATCCTTGGATATCAAATTCCATGACTCTGCGCCGTCTTTCATTGTGCTCTCATGCTCTATAGTCTTTACAAGATTGCCCCTCACAGTATATATGCGGATAGTGCATTTCTGTGGTAGATGGATGAAGTCTATTTTTCTCTCACCACGGCCAAATTGATAAGGATTAAATGATTCCCAGGAGGCTGCAACCACATATGGATTGGGCACCACAGCTATTCTATCCAACTCTGCTTTAGCCTTCTCTTCACTGAGATACTCGCCCTTGACCACAAATTCGAATACATCACCTTTCAGCGTATCCCCTTCAGCATCCAACCAATCGCCCCTGAATGGCTTTGTAGTATAGAGATAGTATATATCCCCAGGCTGAGGGGGAATGGGTTCCTCAAGGAAGGTAGTATCAACAACAATACTATCTTCATTTATATAAATTGTATCATAGGTAGCAGGAGGACCTAACAGACGTAATTCCCATGTTGTCCTATAACCAACAATTGCACTGGGGTCTTCTATTAGAATAATTATGGCGTCTCCCATAGTAAACAGGGAATCTTTATCCTTATCATTAAAGAGGAAGGGCCACTTTAGGCTATCGCCCGTAACATTCCAGATCGAGAAATTAGTTGGTATGACTTTGAACGACCCCAATAATGCCGTTGAGGCAGAAACAATTGAGTCGGAAAAGATGAGTTTAAAATCAGCAGGATAGGGTGAATTCAGGTTGAAAATTGGATTGGTCTCACTGGAGAACGTTGGGTTAAATCCGACTTTAATTTCGTGGTTGTTCTGCTTAACAAGCCAGCCAGAAAGAGAATCGACATAAACCGCAGCGGTATCATTGTGGAAATACATCACCAATCCATCAAAAAGAGGACTCTCGTCATCAACGCCACCCACATTCATACCGGTCACCAATGTTTCTGGTGACGAAGAAGGATAGTCAGGTGATGTATCCCTCACAACTGTATAACCAGGAGCCTTGTCAAGATGCAAAAATGATGTATCGCTGAAAATAACCTTATAATATGCACCATCCTTTACAGACTCTGGATTGATAAATCCTACGTCGATACTACCTGTCCCTGGGCCCCTGTGTATAATTTCTCCTTCCACAACAGGAGGCGAATAACCAGCAGCAGGGGCATTTGGCGTTACAACAGCAGTATTTACATCCGTCCTAGTTACACCCCTTTCATCAATAAATAATGTGGAAGTGCATTCAGTTGGGGCAATACCAATAGGATAACCATCTTCATCGAATAAAACATTCCCAAGGGAATCACGTGCTACAAATCCCCGATCGTAGGATACAATAGCATAATAATAGGTTTGACCATTTTTTATAGTAGAATCCACAAAGGTATGTCGTAGTCCCGTATCCTTCCCAAGGTTGAAATGAGCCCCATGGACGCCGATCAAATGAGGGCCCCTGAGTCCGTTGTTCAAGTCAAACTGGGCAAGAGGCTTTCTGAAAGTAGGATTACCATAAGCATCCGTTATTAATCTTGCTTCCAAAAAACTTGGTTCAGTAGAGCGGTAAATTCTATATCCTTCAAAATCATATTCCTGGAGATATCTATCATATGAATATTCTGCTTTATCATCCCAGTAGAGTGTAACCTTTCCATCGCCAGGGATTGCAGTAAGACGAGGCTTGTCTGGTGGTCTTGAAAAATTGTAGTTTGCGTTGTATATTGCCTGAACAGTCTTTGTATTTCTTCTTAAATCGTCCAAATCTTCTCCAAATAGTAGCGCCATGGAAAATCTTTGTGTTTCTCCTGGGTGCAGCGGAAATGTTCCTGATGCGAACCACATCGCAAGATTTACACCTATAAGTCGTTGCTCCTCTGTAGGGGGTACCAATTGGGATAGGAGTTGCCAGGCCGCTTCTTCTTCACTTGGTTTATGTCCCTCCTCATGTACCATAAAGATCTTGAACCCGGTTAAGCCAATCTGGTCTGATTCATCTTTATCGGTCTGATCAAAATTCGGCTCTCCTGGAGTGGGTTTACCATCTCCCTCACCTTCATCAGGGCCAAAATAGCCCTCATCTGTTGGTCCGATACCATCTGCTCCAAGGTCGTCATTCAGTGGCTCACCGGGGTCCCATACTCCATTCTCATTTCTATCAGTGAATGCATTCCAATCACCGTCCTCGTCACCTGACCAGTGCCAGCGTTCAAAAACCTGCCTACTTGCTCGAGCTTCTTCATCCAATGCTCCATCCGCTCTGTAGTAACCACAAGAACCATATATCCACTCTCCGGGCCCACTCTCCCTCATTTCATCAATCAACCCGTCATTATCGTTATCTATACCATCCCAGGGATTCCCCGGACTCTCTAAAAAGGCAAATCCTGCTACTCCAGCCTTACCACCCCACTGACTTTCGTTGTTGATAGCCCATGCATATGCAAGGTCTATATCTGTATCATAGCTACCGCAATCATCACTTCCACCTGGACTAGGCATGGACTGACCAACCCCCCAGTCTATATAAAACGCAAAGAGAACCTTCTCATAGTCATATGTCCCCTCATTGGTGATTGCAAAATGCCAGAAGATACAATCCTCCGCCAGGACATGCGACCATTGAAATCCCCTCACGGCAACCTCCAATCCAAGGCCTCGTCGGGTGGTATCGTTATGGTCTGGATAAAAATTCCATCTGGTATCGTAGTCATCGTCCACAACATAGTAGGTCTCCAAGTCTGCGTTTTTTACA
>JAYENM010000215.1:0-2246 GCA_034722095.1 Caldifarciminota bacterium
CTTGTATAAGGATTATGTGGCTCCCAGGTAGCAGCAGCAATATAGGGATTTGGTACTACCCTGATTTTCTCAAGGTCGAACCTTGCCTGTTCTTTATCAATAGATGCTCCTTTAACAGTAAATTCATATACATCATTTAATAAGAAGGGTTTTGTAGTGCATATATAAAGTGTATCACCTTCTCCGGGAATAGTTGCGAGGGTATCTTTACTGAATTTGATAATCCAGGTTGGAGTGAGGGATGTATCTGGTTCTATTTCCTGTAAGAATATTATTCTCTCTTCAGGAGATATGGTTGAATCAACGGTTCCGCTTTTTTCATGAAGCGCAAATTCCACGCGATTTCCAGTATTCGTGTTTACAATAGTGAAGTTTACAGGCACTGCAGGAAGATTTAGAGGATATGGATAACCAACCTGGAGGTGAATAGATGTATCCATTATCTCTTCTCCGAATATTATAGCATAATCTGCAGGATATCTCTTGCCCTGATACGCAGGAGTTACAAGGGTGGTAATATTCTCAATGGGAAGGAGAGTTGTATCATTCCATCCTGTTATGCTGTCAATTACTGATATATATTGGTCATTATCAAGATATAGTCTTAGTCCGTGACAGATATCTCTCTCTTCCCAGGGTTCTACCTCCGGGGAATCTTTAATAAGGGTATCTGGAATATAGAGTTCTGTGATATCTACAAGTGTGAAAGATTTGGTAACAAAAGCAGAGTCATTGAAAGTGATCTGGTATGTATGTCCATCCCTTACATCCTTCGGGTCAATGACTTCTACTTCGACCTTTCCCGTAGCAAATCCAGAGAGGTGTTCAAATTCTTCTAAAGATGGAGGTACATATCCAGCAGCGGGTGCCTCGGGGGTAACAGCAATTACATTTATGCCAGTAATTACCTGCCCTGCTTGGTCTACAGTAGCGAACTTTGATGTCTCGGAAGGTGTGATACCCTGCACCGTGTCTCCCCTGTCATATGCGGTAACGGCGTAGAAGTATATCTGTCCATTCTGGACAGTCGAATCCACAAATGAGTGCTGAAGTCCTGTATCATCTCCAAGATAGAATTGAATTCCATCCATACCCCGAGGAAAAAATCCCACAATGCTATCTTTAAGGTCAAACTGGGCGATTGGAACATTGAACTTCGCAATACCAAAACCATCGGTAATCTCACCCGCATCCTCCCAGGTTGGCCAGGTTGCACGATATATCTTATAACCTTCAAAATCGTAGCCCGTCATGGGGTCAAAGGAGTGCTCAGCCCTGTCGTCCCAGTATAATGTTACCATTTTATCACCGGGAACTGCCTTAAGAGTTGGTAGATCCGGTGCCTTTGCGAACCTGTAATTCCAGTTGTATATCTGCTGAACGGTCTGCTTTGTTCTTACAATGGCGTCAGCATTATCCCCAAAAAGGAGTGCCATAGAAAACCTCTCTGTCTGTCCTGGCTTAAGGGAAAAATATCCAGAGCCATATATGAAATCACCATCCACATTCTGCTCTGTAGCGTTAAAATACCCTGGTTTCATACAACTCCATAACTGTTCGTCATTTCTTAATTTCACTTTGTTAAACGGATGAAAGAAATAAAATGATGTGAGGCCTATTTGGTCAGACTCGTCTTTATCTGTGGCGTCAAAGTTTGGTTCTCCCTGTGTAGGAATTCCATCTCCCTCTCCCGTATCACCTGTTCCTGGACATCCGTCTGCGCCCACATCGTCAGTCATAGGATCCCAGTCTCCATCATTATCAATTCCATCATCTCTTGACTCGTCTATCAGGAGATTGTCAAGACCCTCTCCTGTTATCCAGTTTTTATATTTGCAAGTATATTTCAGATGTATGTCAGGGTTTTCATCTATCAAGCCATTGAGGTTGTCGTCCATGCGGTTATGGGAATTTTCTACAAGTGTTTCTCCTGGGTGTATTCTGAGAGTGTCTCCTCGAAAATAGATAAATATTCCGGTATCCGGCATCGTGGTAACAGTCCTTTCAAATGTGTTGTAATCTATAAGAACTATATCGTCCCCAACAGCGTATACCATTGGCTCAAAATCCTGTAATGTTAAAACTGGACCGGGTCCATCCGCCCCGTCTCCGTCATCATCCAAACCATTATACGGGTCTCCTGGACTCTCTAAGAAGGCATAACCTGCATAGCCAACAGGATACCACCCACCTGCACCAACGCCATCCCAGTCGTATGAATATGTTATATTTTCTTCTAAAAACTG
>JAYENM010000216.1:0-2238 GCA_034722095.1 Caldifarciminota bacterium
ATTAACAACGGGAAAGATTTTGTAATATTTGTAATCTTGTAATCTGTTTAACCAATAATCCAGAAATTCCTCGGTTTCTTGCTCGTTTAATCCAATTTTCAACAGTAAATCATCGAGTTCATTCCTTAGATTCTTTTGTGAAATGCACCAGCCACAAGAAATGTCCGGGATCTTTTTAATTGAAGCCTCATAAAAGAGATAGTCATATTTACTATCTATTTTGCCAGATTTTTCCACAGAAACATCCCAACTAGATTTGTATTCCGGGATACTTTTGGTAATTTTTGTTCCATTTTTTAATCTCAGTTTGATTTGAAACCGGTCATTTTCTTCTGGATAGATGTAGATTGCGGGTTTTTTAATAACGGGCCAATTCGCTAAAAACAATGTGTCAACGGTGTAGACATTCTTTCCATCGCTGTAAAAATAATTACAATCGGCATAAATATAACCTGTAGAATCTACACTTGTATCAATTTTACTTGCATGAATATAATAATTTCCAGTTCTTACATTCTCAAATGAATAGTTTCCATCACTATTAGATAAGACACTATCAACAATAACATATTCCATGCCATCAAGTCCTACTATTACTACTTTTGCGTTGTTGGCGGGCATTTGGGTCTCTTCTATTATCAAATTGCCCGTTACTTCACCTTCTTCGAATACCGGCTTGAGAAAGACATTTTCTAAATATATAGTTCCACTATCATAAGAAAATTCGTTAAGTGGAGTGATATACGAGATATTAGATTCATCAAAATCACTGTATTTGCATGCATAAAAATAATAATGACCTTCTTCTATGTCTTCGAATGTAAAATATCCCGTGCTATTTGTATAAGCACTATCATAAGAATGGAAAAAATTGGAGTAGCAAAGTTCTTTCCCCAACCACACCTTCACTCCTGACGCCGGTATTGCGGAAATTACATATAAAACTCTGCCGGTTACTCCATTTCTCACACTACTTATGGGATTACTGCAACTGACAATAAGAACCGAAGAGAGAAGGAAAGTTGCTAATGATATTTTAATATTTTTCGTTGTTCCCTCCCATGTTTTGTCATTGTACTGTCAAAATCTGTATATGAAGTTGCCTAAGGCAATTTGGGCGTAGTCGAAGGAGAAGCCGTATGTCCGAGCGTTAGCACCGAGCAATCCAAAGGATTGCGAGAGTTCCGAACCCCATTCATATCTTCTCTTCTCTTTCAATAAGGCCTCTCAGTTTGTTTTTTAACGCAGGGATATCCCTCTCAACCGTAGCCCAGACGGCATCTTGATCTACACCAAAATAATCGTGTATCAACTTGTCTCTCATTCCTGCTATATCTTTCCAAGGTATTTCAGGATGTTTTCCCCTAATCTCATTGGATAATCTCTTTGTAGCTTCACCTATTATCTCAATCTGCCTTATTACTCCGTCCTGTAAAAGAGGATTATCCGTGAAGTCTTCGTATTTTATGCCCTGGGTATACTCTTCTATTCTGGTTGTTGCGTCTAATATATGTCTCAAATAAACGAAGTCGTCTTTTTTCATCCGTAAATTACCTCCATTTCTTCTCTTATCGTATCAATCAAGTATGGGCTTATAGATTTCTCCGTTAACAAGTCCACTTTTATTCCCAAGACTTCAGATAACTCTCTTTCTATTCTTACAAGTTCGAGAAGGCTTTTTCTCGCTGCAAATTCAACAATAATATCTATATCGCTTCCAGGTTCTTCTTCTCCTCTCACACAAGAACCAAAGACAGCTATCTTTCTCGCTCCTTGATTTTTAAGGATCCGAGCAATCTTTTCAAAGATTTCTTCTCTATCCATCATTTTACACCTCTAATAGCGGAGTTCGTAATTTTGGACAACCCCATTATACGAAGTTAAGTTCGCTTATACATCCATTTTTGGGGTACATCTAAACTTGAGTTCGGCTATACCTTCTTTCAGATGAATTGCGATTATTTTTCACCTACATCTATCAAACATTATAGCATTAAACCGAAGAAAAGTCAAGAAAAAATTTATAGTAAATTGACTGAACACCCCACATATTATCCCTGCCTGCCGCCTGCCTGCCGGTAGGCAGGCACCCCTTCCGAAGGATCCGTATGGATATGAAATCATACAGAAAATCGTATAGGATGATAGGAGGTAAGTATATCTGTAGGCGTTTTGCCTTTTTTTTATCTGCTCATCGCCAACGCCGAGGGTAAAATAAGGCTGAGGTGAGTAGTGAGT
>JAYENM010000217.1:0-2235 GCA_034722095.1 Caldifarciminota bacterium
CGATTGTGCCCCTGAAGAACCATAAAGATAACAAATAATACGAGGACAATCAACAAAAATATCCTGAGATATTTTCTCATACTCCCTCCGCACCTCCTATCTGTTGTGTATAATATTAACCACAGAGAGCACAGGGGCACTAAGGTTACAGGTTGCAGGTGTCAGGTTGTAGTCAAGGTGTCGTTGTGTCATCGCGTCTTCGCGTCAATTATCTAATAACCTAGTTACCCATTGACCCAACAACGCATTAACTCAATTTCTTTATTTATTTCTCTCTGTGTTCATCCGTGTTTGTCTGTGGTAAAAAAATCCCTGGGGTTTACCCACGCCTATCGTTGATAGGCGGGGTTTATCTATGAACTTTACATAACTCTCCTACGGTTTCAATAATATAATCAACATCTTCATCACTTAAAGATGGATATATGGGTATAGAGACAGCACTTTCATACACCTTATCAGCAACAGGAAAATCTCCACAGGAGAGATAATGATGGAGGGGTTTATACACAGGTCTCCTGCACTCAATACCCTTATTCTGTATATCCTCTATAAATTCTTCTGCCTTGCCATGAACCCTCACAACATACCTGTAGAATATATGTTCCCTGTCTTCATAGACCGATGGTATTATGAAATCATAATCTCTAAAAACAGATGAATACTTCCGTGCTATCTCCTTCCTCCTCTTGATAAATGACGGAAGTTTCACAAGCTGTGAAAGACCAAAGGCAGCCTCTATATCGCTCATCTTATAGTTAAATCTCACCCTGAAATCGTCTTTTTCGTCATAATCCCTCAAATCCTGTATCCTTGATAGCAGCTCTTCGTCATTTGAAAGAACCATTCCTCCTTCTCCGGTTGCAAGTAGCTTGGTTGCATAGAAGGAATATATAGAAAGGGTTCCGAGACTGCCGACTGGACGCCGGGTACCGGATGCCAGATGCCGGTTGCCGGGTACCGAATGCCTGATGCCTGATGCCTGATGCCTGAGTACCGTGGCTCCAATGGACTGGGCACAGTCCTGAATCACGGGAATCTCAAGCCTCAGGATTTTCTCCATCTCTGTCGGAAGTCCAAACATATGCGGAACTATGATTGCCTTTGTCTTCTTTGTAAGTTTTCTTTCTACATCCTTTGCCGAGATGTTGAAATCATCTTCGTTTATGTCTGCAAAAATGGGCTTTGCCCCTGTATAATATACGGCGTTTAGCGGTGCAGTGCAGACATAGGTTGGCAGAATTACCTCGTCTTCTTTGCCCACGCCAAGAACCATAAGTGCAAGATGAAGTGCAGATGTTCCAGATGATGTGGCAATACCGCTCTTTACACCGATAAAGGATGCAAGTTTTTCCTCAAACTCCTGCACCTTCTCGCCCTGTGCGATGTATCCAGAACGCATCACTTCTGAGACGCTCTTTATGTCGTTCTCAGTTATTGTTGGTTTTGAATGTGGTATCATAGTTTTATCCCAGAATATGTGTTAGCCACAGAAGTTCACAGAAAACAACAGCGTATTAGGATATCAGCGAATTAGTAGACAGAACTTTTCACAGCATATCAGAATATCAGCAGATCAGTCCATACGGATCCGTAGGGATAGGCAGAATATCAGCGCACCAGAAGATCAGGAGCGAGCTGCCCAAATCTGATACCCTAATCTACTGATACCCTTCCAACTGATATTCTGATTCTCTGATGTACTTATGTTATTCTGTGACTTTATGCATTATTTGGGTTTATCATATACCTCAATGATGCAAAGCCTTCTGCATATTTCGTCTTTGCCTGAAATCCTCTGAAACTTGCAATAGACCTCACACTCTCAAGCATATCAAGCCCTGTTGGATAAGCCCTTTCTACCTGAGAGCGATGAAATGAGAGGAGTTTTACTTTATCTTCCAGCATATCCCCAATATCCACAAACACAGATGGTTCAAAATTTCTTGTGGTATAATCCTCGTAGAAGAGTACCCTTTTTATGTATCTTGCAGCGGTTATAGTGCATTCCGAACAGGCGCGATGGTCCTGGTGTGCATCATCAGGATAGTTTACGTAAATCACATCAGGACTTGTTCTCTTTATAATATCGTCTATCTTTGAGATAAGTTTGCTGCCAACAGGAAGCTCTGTATCTTCAAAGCCTCCCCAGAAAACCTCCTTAACCCCAAGAAATTCTGATGCCATCTCCTGCTCTTTTCGTCTTAAATCATATCCACCACTTTCCTCTCCACC
>JAYENM010000218.1:0-2234 GCA_034722095.1 Caldifarciminota bacterium
CTCGTACGAGCCGTATGGCCTGATGCCGATAATCCAATTGCGGGCAGAGTCAAGGTCAGGAGACCTTTCCCACAGAAAAACATACGGGGTGCCCTTTTCTTTTGCACAGCATTCTTCGAAGCTTCGTTTCTTTTGGGCAAGCAAAAGAAATGAAGAGAACAAATACAAAACGAGAATATAGCTTAGTATAAGCACTTTTTTGGTGTCAAATGTTTTACAATCACCTAAAAATTAGTATCTCTGGAGTGCAGTAGCCCCGCTACAACGGGATTTCTGTTTCACTTCAACTTGCTACTGCAGGCATCACCTCACAGAGTCCGTATGGACAAGGTGATGCACTCCAATTCTCTCCCAATCCATCTTAAATTGCTAATTGCTAATTTTTCATTGATAATTGACTTTCCTTTTCCCTCATCTCTCATCTCTCTTGCCTCCTCCCTCTTCTGCGTTCTACTCACCCTCCCAAAAGTTCAGCGAGAATTATATCTACAAATTCCCTCGCGTCGTTTTCCTCTATATAGTACAAAGGAAACCCGAGAAAAACCACATCATAAACAGTTCCCCTGTAGAAAATACCACAGGGTTTTTCTTCAAATTCCGGGTCCTCTGCGAGAGATTTGTAGTAAAGTATGGGTTCGGTAAATGCCCCTTCAAGAAGCACAAAGGCATTGGGGAATGCAGTTCTAAATGCGCTAAGTTTGAGTGCATCCACTGCAAGAGAACATACCCCTGTTGTTCCAAGAAAATCACCCATGAAATCCCCATTTTCATCTGCCCATCTTATATGTAGATAATCGTAAACAAAATTCCCGGGAGCATATTCAAGAGGAAAGTTCTGGCCCTCCTCTCGCAGATTAAAAAGAACCCTCCATCCCCCTAAAAAGAGTCTACCTCCAACACTCAGATACTCCTGTATAAGGTTAGTATATCGAGAGAGACGGTGGTCCTGCTTGTGGTCAGCATGCCAAAAAAGAATACGATAATTTGCAAGAGCATTCTTTGTAAGAGTTGAGTCTGAAAGGTCCCACTCGTCATATTCATAACCGTCCAGAATGCTTGCGTAGAAACCATCGACTTCTTCATCTGTGGGATTCTCCAGACTGCCTGTTCCGTCCCTTGTATCATCAACCAGTAATACCGATTTCTCCATATTTGGGAGAAGGAGTACAATTTCAATCTCCGCAGGTGTAGGGTCTTCAATTCCCGTATTATCCCTCGATTTAACCTTTATGGTGTGAGGACCAGATAGGGAATCAAAATGCGAGGGCACAAGAATAACGGAGGTATCTGTCTGCCAATCACTCCAGGGGTTACTATCAACCTTGTAGGAGTAGTCTACAACTACACCTCCAGGATCGGGGTCATAACCGGTAAACATAAAAGGAATTCCCTCCCACCAGTCAGATACAGATGGTAGAGCAAAGAAGGTGTCCCCATCCTGCGGTGATAATATTTCAGTTTCAGGTGCAACAACAAGCGGGGTGTAAAACAGCCTTTCAGCAGGTGAAGGGTCATAGTCTCCATCGTTATCTACTGCCCTTACCATAAAACGCTGGAGGTTCAGCGTATCGGAAGACTCGAATATTATTGTGTCGTGTCCTGCCGCGGTAAACATCCATGAGGTATAAAAGGAATCTCCTCTGCATAGATGTTTCGTTATATACCTGTACTCATATCCTTTTATGAAGCCATCTGCGTCCTCACCCTTCCAGTGAATCTCCAGAATAGGAAAGTATGGGTTTGTTGAATCGTTCTCGGGCGGTATATTTGTAAGGACAGTATTTGGAGGAATGTTTGGATTGGCGGGATTTTCTTTGCAGGAAGATAATACAAAAGGCAGGATAACAACAGAGATAAATAGTATCTTCTTCATATTACCTCCAGTAAATCAATGTAAAGACAGGACTACATCTGTACTCGTCTCTCCATCTGTATATGGATTGTGACGTCTCAAATTGTAAAATCACTCTTGTAGTATCTCTTTCATCAATTGTTATCTCACAGGGGAGATGAATATTTGAACTGCCATAGAGAACTATCGGTATCCATCCGCCCCAAATAATTGCCGCCTCGCCGGGTTCTGCGGTAAAATATATCTCCGTGTATCTCCCGGGAGGGAAATAGGTCTGTCCAGCAAGAACGGGAATAAATGTAGAGTCCTCCATCTCAAATACATTAACAACCCGCGTAGTGTCTTCATAGGAGTCAAGAGACGGATAGACATAAGAAAATGC
>JAYENM010000219.1:0-2232 GCA_034722095.1 Caldifarciminota bacterium
AATGGCATCTATCTCTTTTTTAAACGGCTTCTCTTCACACAAAAAAACATACCTATTTAATGAGCAGGATGAAAGGAAGAAAAGCAGTAAATAGTTAATAGTGAATAGTGAATAGTTAAACAGTCTTTTCATAATATTATCTCCGTATAGGTAGTCTTTCCCCTTTTTATTGTTATCTCTTTCTCTACCCTTTTACCTTCCTTTGAAAAGACGAGACTGGTTTTACCGATATCCAAATAAATAAAGCGGAATTCACCATCTTCTTCTGTTATCAGCCTCTGTCCGTTGGAGACAAACACAGAAACATTGCTTAAAGGTCTACCCTCTTTATCAGTCACTTTCCCCATAAGGGAACCCATTTTTTCCTGTCGCAAACCCATATCTTCCAAGATTCCACAGAATATAAAATAAGCCTCTTTAATTCTATAAGCATAACTTTCTAACTTTTCCCTGAATTTATCCTCCGAGAGATTTCCTGGCACAACGAGTGTTCTTTTGCAATGAGAATGGATAATCATATACGAAGAACACTCACCAACTCCGAGATCAGACCTTTTACCATATTTTACAATGTATTTCTGGACTATCTTTGCAAACTTCTGGCTCTCTGTGTCAGTATAATAATAGTAACATCTGGAACCATCTTTTTGATATTTATTATAATGTGATAGGCAGATCAATCTTTCAGGACTCTGTGAGACTATAAACCTTGTTCTTTCAACCTCCCCGACTTTTTCATAAACTCCATTACGAGTAAGGAAACTATCAGCCCCGGACACATAAAGAAAATCCTTTATATGTCTTGCAATATTGAGTGTAATATATGAGATATCCTGAGGGTCTACTATGATTTTTTTATCCAGAAGAAGGCCATTATATATGGGTTTTAATGCGATGTCTGAGTTCATACCTGTTTTATCTGGAACATTGCATTTCTTTTTTACCTGATAAAAACCCCTTTTACTAACGGTAAGAGTTTTCTCTCCCGGTTCTGTAAATAGATAGTATCTACCATTTGCATCTGTTATAAAAGTAGATTTTTCTACCTCAACTATAGCCCCATTAACTGGACGGCTACTATAATGGACTATACCTGTAAGAAGGAATTTTTCGGTTGCTTTAATATTTATTTTCTTTTTCGTTTTAAACCCTTCACACTTGACACTCAGATATGCGGTTTTCTTTCCCTCTTCAAGAATTAAAGAGTTGTTTACTCTTCCCCTTTTTGTATAACAGGAATCAAAAGTAAGTCTCCCCGGGCTTGCCTTGAACTCTACCAGCTTGTTATCAGCTACTGGGTTGCCTTGTCTGTCTACCACATCTATGCGAAGAGAAATCGGTATGTTCTTCTCCCCAATCTTGGGTGGTAGAGCAGTAGGGTAAAAATGAATATAAATATCCTCTGGAGGGTTATCAACAAAAAATTCTATTGCACAGGGTTGGGTTATGTTTCCATTTATATTTCTTGCTGAAACAGAGGCTATATGCTTACCATTTTTTCCTCTAAAGATAGCTTTCAGTTTATTTGACTTATAATCATAGATATATGGTATCTCCTTGCTGCCAATCACGAGTTTGACTGTAGAAGGGTCTATATCTTGAAAACTGGCTATCAGGGAATTACGCGAGAACTTGAGGTATCTAACTCTGGGAATTTCTCTTTCAAAATAATCAATAATACTTTTAAAATATACCATAGCCTCCAATCTATTATACTCTGCACTCCTCAGTTCTTTTTCACTTGCAGTATTACTGATATAACATGCCTCTCCTAAAACGGATGGTTCAATATTCTCACGAAGGACCCGGTACTTAGCAGGTAACGGAGGTAGGATTGGAAGTTTAAAATATTTATTAAAATAATAAAAGAGTAGGTTTGCAACATCAAGCGAAGGACTGTCATCTTCCCATGGATAGTATATCTCAGTTCGATTGATACTTCTATCTATCTGGGCATTAGCATTGTGGTGGATTGAGAGAAAAAGATCGGCGTTTGCATCTTTGGAAATTTTTACTCTTTCATCAAGAGAGATCTCTTCGTCTTTTTCTCTTGTAAGAATGACCTTTGCCTTTTCTTTTTTGAGGAGTTTGCCAAGATACAGGGCTACTTTCAAATTAACGTCCTTTTCTTTGAGTCCCTTCAGTCCTATAGCGCCATCCTGGCTCCCACCATGACCAGGGTCTATCACGATTACCTTGTTTTTTATACCCATAATTTATATTTAACCACTT
>JAYENM010000220.1:0-2225 GCA_034722095.1 Caldifarciminota bacterium
TATCCAATCTTCTACAATTCCCTAAAATATAAATGATAGAATCTAACTCTCTAATACGGTTTCTACCATTTTGATTATTTGCTTATCATTAAGATTTTTCTGTTGACAGGCACCTGCAGGGCAGCCTGCGATGCAGCTACCACAACCCTCACACAAGATCTCCTCCACCTTTGCTATCTTTTTTCCCTTTACAGTTTCTAATTCTCTCGCATCATACGGACAAAGTGAGATGCATATACCACAACCACTGCATAAATCTTCATCAACCCATGCTACCATGGGGTCGTGTGAGAGTTCTTTCTGCCCGAACATTTCCATAACCTTGCTGGACGCAGCCGATGCCTGCGCTACTGTATCGGGTATATCTTTGGGTGCATGAGCACATCCTGCGATGAATATACCGGGTGTCAGGGTCTCCACAGGGCGCAATTTTGGATGTGCCTCAGTCAGAAAAGCGTTGCCATCTGTCTGAATTTTAAGTTTCTTGGTCAGCTCATTTATACCTGATGATGGAGTGACTGCCATACCAAGGACTACAAGGTCACATTTCAATTCTATTGGTTTTCCCGATAGCGTATCCGCAGATAGAAGAACCAGTTTGCTGTTATCCTCGTAAATTTTGGACACCTTGCCTCTTATGTAGGTTACATGGTCTTCTTCCTGTGCACGCTGTATAAACTCTTCATAACCCTTTCCATCTGAGCGAATATCTATATAAAAGACTATAGATTCCCCATCTGGTACACGATGTTTGTAAAGCATTGCATGCTTTGTAAGATACATACAGCAAACCTTTGAACAATAGGGTTTGTGCAGTTCCGGGTCACGGGAGCCCACACAACTTACAAATGCCACGCGCTTTGGTATTTTACCATCCGATGGACGCCGAACTATGCCATTCGTTGGTCCTGATGCAGAAAGTAATCGCTCAAATTGTAATCCATCTATTACATCCTTATATTTTCCGGCACCATATTCACCCATATTTTGCATACTGTAAAGCTCATAACCCGTTGCAACAACTATTGCTCCGAACTCTTCTTCTACAAAATCATCCTCTTCATCAAATTTTATCGCATCAAGTTCACAAACCTTTTCACATACACGGCATTTGCCAGTTTTGAAATATCTACATTGCTCTTTATCTATCACTGGCTTATTCGGTACTGCTTGCGGAAATGGTACGTATATCGCCTTACGCAAAGCAAGGCCTCCCTCAAATTCCGAAACAACTTTTGTTGGACATTTCTCTATACATAACCCACATCCTACACATTTTGACCAATCAACATAAGATGCCTTTAATCTAATTTTTACCTTAAAATTACCCACATAGCCAGATACATTCTCAATCTCTGCATAGCTATAAAGCTTAATATTCTTGTGTTGCGCAATCTCAACCATTTTCGGAGTCAGAATACACTGCGAGCAATCAAGTGTAGGGAAGGTTTCAGAGAGTTGTGCCATATGTCCACCAATGGATGGCGATTTCTCAACGAGAGTTACCTGATAGCCTGCATTTGCGATATCCAGAGCAGACTGTATCCCCGCAATACCACCACCAATAACAAGTGCACGCTTTGTTATTGACACAGAAAGCGGAGTAAGTTCATCGTTGAGTTTGACTTTCTCAATGATTGTCTTTATGATTTTAATCGCCTTTTCAGTCGCCTTATCTTTGTCCTTGTGTATCCAACTGCAGTGTTCTCGTATGTTTGCTATCTCACATCGGTATGGGTTGAGCCCAGAGAGTGCTGAAACATTTCTGAAGGTTACCTCGTGTAGTGTCGGTGAACACGCAGCCACAACTATTCCATTAAGCTTTTTATCTTTTATTCGGGTTTTAATCATACTCTGACCGGGGTCTGAACACATATATCTGTAATCCTCAGTATGTGCTACTCCAGGGTATCCTTTTATCGCCTCAACAACTTTTTCTATTTGAACTGTTGAGGCTATATTAATCCCGCAGTGACAGACAAAGACACCGATACGCTGTTTCATGGTGAGTACATTTCCTCCGTTTTCACAAGACTGACTCAAGAATAAAAATGCAAAAATTCTAAAATCTAATTTCTAAATCCTATTTTCTGAAATCTTAAATTCTAATCTCTAAATCCTAAACAATATCTAAATCCCAATTTCCAAATTCTAAACCAACTGTTTTTGTTTGGAGCATTTGAATTTATAATTTGGAATTTGTTTAGTATTTAGGATTTCGGATT
>JAYENM010000221.1:0-11343 GCA_034722095.1 Caldifarciminota bacterium
GGATCCTGAGGATAAGTTGCGCAAATTGAATCCAGAACAGCATCTTCTATTCGCTTGTAGGGGTTTAATGCATTAAACCCCTACAGCTGCGGCTACCAGATCCCTACTTATTGCACAGTCTGTTCAGAGTTGCTTTCTTAAAGAGACACGGTTAATGGGGAGAGTCTTTCTATAGTCCGTGCAATCCTGCCAGTCACCTCCAAAACCGAGAGGAGTTCTTGCGGTTGTGTATCTTTTGCGCCTGCGTTTCGCTTTAAGAGAGTTATCTTTTCCCCGCCTATGACTATTCCCTCTCTGAGGAAGTCCTTAAGAGCAGTAAGATCATCCCGAGATATTGAGAGGATGAGGGATTTTGCCCTTTCAGGGCTGGAAGAGGTTGCGGTAAAGCGCTCGTCTATTTCACTTACGCCAGTTTTTATACCCTCCTTTTGTTGCATACGTCTTTTTGCATATATCTTTACAGGAAGTTGTGAGGATATTTTCATAGTGATTCTCATATTTACCTTCTGCTCATTCTTTTTTCGCACAAACGATATATTTATCCCGTGATTTCCGTATTTACCTTTAAAAGAGGGAAGTTCGTTCTCTGTCATATATACATCACCGGGTATATATTTCCTCAACTCCAGAAGATTTTCCCTTACCTTTCTTATCAACCTCTTGAAATTTCCCTTTACTATAAGTGGAACAATAATAAAAAGCAGAAAGGGAATCAGGACATTAAGAATGGTAGTCCATATCTCTTTAAAATTTTTCATATAAACAGCCTATGCCCTCGGGTGTGTCTGTTTATATATCTTTTTCAGCCTCTCAGGTGTGATATGCGTGTATATCTGTGTTGTGGATATCGAAGAGTGCCCGAGAAGTTCCTGAACTGTTCGAAGGTCGCATCCTCTGTCGAGAAGATGGGTGGCAAATGTGTGTCTGAGGGTATGAGGAGATGAGTGTGTAACATCCGCCACAGCCCTTATATACTTTCCAACTATCCTTTGAAGACTTCTCTGTGAAAGCCTCTTTCCAAACTTGTTGAGTAAAAGGGATGTATTCTTATTCCTTGAGGGTGAAAGATAATCTCGAATGGCATCTTTTGCCTTTCTTGTGAGTGGAAGGATCCTCTCCTTCCTCCCTTTTCCCATCACCCTGACCGTCTCATTTGCAAAATCTACGTCCTTTGTATTCAATGAGCAGATTTCACTCGCTCTCATCCCTGTACCATAGATGAGTTCGATAATCACCCTGTCTCGTTTGGATAGGTTGTCATCAAGCAGTTTATTCATTTCCTCAATGGAGAGAAAGGATGGGAGTTTGCGTTTTAGTTTTGGGTATTTTATGTCCACAGCAGGGTTTATATTGACTATGTTCTCCCGTACGAGGAACTTGAAGAAGGATTTAAGCGACGAGGTCTTCCTCGATATTGAACTGCGTTCATATCCATATCTTGCAAGGCTTCCGAGAAAATCCCGCACATTCCTTCTCGATATTCTCCTTACATTGGTAATCTTAGCGAACTCTCCCAGCCAATCTGCAAATTCTGTGAGGTCATTTCTATACGCCCGCAGGGTATGTTCCGATACATCTCTCTCATTCTTCAGGGAATAGAGAAATCTATTTACATAGGTTAAAATAGACATAAGATATTAGGCATTGGTCATTAGGCATTGGGCAATCGTCAATTGTCAATTGTTAATAGTCATTAGGCATTGGTCACTGGTCATTGGTCATTGATCACTTCTTATGGGTAAATTCTGTCTATAGTTCTGGGGAACGGTATGGTCTCTCTTACATGATGGACACCGCATATCCATGCAACTGTCCTTTCGAGCCCAAGACCAAAACCTGCATGGGGACAGGTTCCATATCTTCTAAGGTCAAGGTACCACTCATAGTGCTTTCTCGGCAGGTTATACTCGTCTATTCTTTCTTCAAGTTTGGCGAGGTCATCCTCCCTTTGTCCTCCTCCTATTATTTCCCCGTATCCTTCTGGCGCAAGCATGTCAAAATTCAAGGCGATTCTGTCATCCTGCGGGTTTCTTTTCATATAGAATGCCTTTATCTCGTGAGGATAACCAGTTACAAGGATAGGTTTTTCAAACATATTTGAAAGTTTGGTCTCTTCTGGAGCGCCAAAATCACCTCCCCAATCCATATCTACAAGATTCACTGCCTCGGTATATGTAATACTCTCAAAAGGGTTTTTTATTTTTTTAAGTAGTTTTGTATCCCTTTCGAGGATTTCCAATTCCAGACTATTCTTATCAAGAACAGAAGCCACAATATATTCAACAAGTCCTTCCGCAAGTTTCATAACATCTTCAAGTGTTGCATATGCCACCTCTGGTTCCACCTGCCAGAACTCTGTCAGATGCCTTCTTGTCTTTGACTTTTCTGCCCTAAAAGAGGGTCCAAAACAGTAAACTCTGCCAAGCGCCATACATCCCGCTTCCATATACAACTGTCCGGATTGGGATAGATATGCCTTTGTATCAAAATAGGGAACCTCAAAGAGAGTGGTTGTACTCTCGCAGGCAGATGGGGTGAGCAGTGGTGCATCAAGTCTTACAAATCCTTTTGAATCAAAGAAATCACAGATTGCCTTTATACAGGTTGACCTTATCCTCATCATTGCGAGCGGTTTTCTTGAACGAAGCCACAGATGTCTGCGCTCCATAAGAAACTCTATGCCGTGCTCTTTCAGTGATATGGGATAATCTTCCGCAAAGGAGACAACAACTATATTTTCAAAGGACAGTTCATAACCTCCCGGGGCCCTTTCATCCTTATATGCCCTACCTGTAATAATAACTGAGGATTCATATGGTATGGTATCACAAAGCCCGAATACATCTTCTGAAACCTTACCCTGTGATACTACAACCTGTACAATCCCCGTTCCATCCCTTATCAGTAGGAATACAATCTTACCACTGGAGCGTCGGTTGTATACCCATCCCTTGATGGTAACCTCTTCTCCCTCATATTTATACAGATCTTTTATGTAGCACATATGCCTGTTTGAGTATAATAAGCTTTATCTTCTCTTTGGATTCCAGTTTTCAGGGTATGTAAGTTCATAGTAACCGAGCCCGTGCATATCGTAGAATACAAATTTCTCGTTTGTTGCATAGTAATACCATACCTCATATGCCCAGGAATCCAGTTCAAACGGATGCCTTTCTATCTCATCAGGTCTTCCCATAACCAGCCACACCCTTCCCATATCCATTTGCCAACCCCCGAGATACCTGTCCGCGTATTCTATTCTTGCCATATACTCGTCTTCCAGCTCGTTTTTCGCTGTTTTAGGAGTGGGGTCTCTTACCTTCCAGAATGCTCGCCATACACTATCTCTATCCTCAGGCCTTGCCGAAAGAAGTGTATCCAGTTCAGCGTTATTATTTGTCAGATATGCCAGTGCCTTTACCCTGTTTTTATACAATTTTTCATTCGTAAACACTGTTCTTGCAATAAAGAGGGTATCCATTCTTATGAATCTTTCCTCTCCGCTTTGAAGGATTGCAGATACAAAGGCGTTCTTACCAGATAATGTGTCCAATGCAGGTTCTATCCTGATGGGAGTTATGCCAGGAGTGATGTCAGTGCTATCCGTGTAATTCTCAAGGGTGAAATACAATATTGCGTCTCTATCAGAGTATACCTCAAAACAGTATGAAATTCCATTGATGTTGGTGACAGTATTACCGCTGATCAACCTTTCATATTTTCTAGGTATCATACTTGATATTGAAAAGGCAGATAGAGTATCTATAGAAATTGTGCTTTCTTCCGCCGTGCTCTTTTGCGAGTTCAAGTCAGAGACAATAATGGTCATCTCGTACCTACCAGACAATATATCCACCCCGACTGTATCAAAGAATGTTCTGCTTGTCCCATATTCCAATCCTCTACACTTTCTCATCCACACATCTCCTTTCTCCTTGTTTTCTTTCTTTAATGTGACGGACACGGAATATGCAGCAGTGAAAGTTTCACCCTCCTTTATGAATGTAAGCCCTTCACTCTCTGTCTCAAGAAATACACGGAGTTCCAATCCCCTATCGCCCTTGAAAATCCCGGGAGTATATACAAAATCAATACCGGGAAGGGTAAGCACTGTTAGAAGTATCGTGAAAAACGCATGCATGTACTATTATTAACGTAACTTCAGCTCTGCTGTAAATTCACTGTATTCTCTAAATGATGATTTAATCCCAAAGCTTTTATAATCACCTGTTTTAATTATAGCACATTTTTCCCGGAATTGCAAGAATTTTTTTGAAAAAAAACCAGAGACGAGATATTAGTAAGGAGTGTCTTGTAGAAAGAGGAGGGCGTCAAACAGTAAGGAGGTTTGCAATAAACTGAATTCCAAAGAAGCTGCCTGCAAGTCCTGCTATTATTAAAAACAGGATGATCAACTTTCCCCAGTCCTGTGCCTTTATACTGCCAAGAAGCACAGGCTCTTTTGAGAGATAAGCAGATGCGGCATACAATTCTTCCCCTATAATTGTATAGTCGCATGCAGTAACAAAGAAGGGCAACTGCGTTACCGAGTCAGTACCTGCTATCTGGACTGCACCCGTCATATTTCCTGTCTCTGCCAAAAGGAGTGACTCTGCCCAGAACATCCCCAAAAAAAGGTTTGTTGCTGGTTTTTCCCTCATCATTATTCCATCAACGGCAGCAGCGTAGGCAAACTGGCTCTGTGTAACAAAAAATACATTATCCTCATTAAAGGCATCCGGCCGACCTGCCTCCATATATCCTTCTTTTGTGACCTGTCTTGCAACCATATATACGATTGGGTCTCTGTTGGGGACTATAAGAGGAGTATCGTACTCTGCTACCTTCTTTGCAACCCTTTGAAGTATATTTATTGACGCAATAGTAGCAACATCAGACATAGATGAAAGTCCTGGCACATATAGAACAGCCCTGCCCATTTCGGTTGCCCTGCCAACTGCCTCATCGAGTGCATCGAGTCCTGCTATCTTTCTTACAGACAGTTCCCTCCCCTTTCTGGCAGTAGTCACGAAGTATATTAGAACTGCCATAAAGATTACAACTGCTACCAGAGTATTTATCTTGCCTGTATTGAACCATTGGTAGAACGCCACTGCTGGGAGAGATGAGGGGGAAAATTCAGTATACTCAAGACTCGTGCTGCGACCCCTTATGCGATAAAAATATTCTCTTTCATTCTCTATACCACTCATATCCCTGAATTTAGATATTCCCCTTCCGATATATCCGACCATAGTAAATCCCGTATCCGGTGATTCACTTCTCCATATCTCATAGCCTCCTAGCAGAGAATCGTCTACCGGGAGAGTCCATTCGACTGTTATGCATCCACCAGCATCGTTTGGCGTGTCATACGCATGCACATCAAAGGGGGATGATATGGATATGAGTAAATTCAATATATATATCATATACCGACATTATAGCATATTTTTATATAGATGTCAAGAAAAAATAATAAAACGGGGTCAGGTCACAGACTCGCATGATTCGAAGAATCCTGTGGAGCTGAAAAATAGAAATAGCTACAATTGCAACTTGAATTTGGGCTTGAAATTTTTATCCTCTTGGATATTCTATTCTCGGCATTCGCGCCGTCGTTACATATTAAATCGTTCTATCTCCAATATCTCAAAATAATTTCTGGTTTCCAATTTGACACCGGCGCCCTTTTGTGGAATCTATCATATGCTATATTGATTATCTCTTTTTGTTTTTATTACTGAAATTAAATAATTTTGGGGATTTGAATTTTATTAGGAATTGTCTAATTCTTCTTTCTGCCAGTTTTACATATTCTTTATCCATATCATATCCCACATAATGGCGTTCAGTCTTTATTGCCGCTATTGCGGCCTGCTCACTACCAATAAACGGGTCTAAAACAACATCTTCTCCAAAAGTGTAAAGTTGAATTAGCCTATACGGTAACTCTACAGGGAAAGAGGCGGGATGTCCAACCTTATGAGCAGGTTCTGCTGGGAACGTCCAAACGCTTTTAGTAAATTCAAGAAATTCTTCTTTAGATATGGTGTTTTTCCTCTTGTTGTTATTTTTCCTACCAAATGCGCCTTTTGAAAAAACTAAAATATATTCATGAATATCTCGTAAAGTTGGGTTAGTGGCTGAAAGCCAGCTTCCCCATGCCGTGGATGGACTTGCGCTTGAAGCCTTATTCCATATAATCTCGCCCCTCATCAAAAATCCTAAATCAAGCATATCTTTCACTATAAATGCATGGAGAGGTATATACGGTTTCCTGCCCAAATTTGCAACGTTAATGCACGCTCTACCTCCTGGAACAAGTACTCTATAGACTTCCTTCCAAACATTCTTTAAAAAACCCAAGTATTCCTCGAGTGTAAGATCCTCATCGTACTCTTTTCCCACGTTATAAGGTGGTGAGGTTACCATCAGATGGACGCTATTATCAGGCAGTTCTTCCATCTTTTCGGAGGATTTGCAAAAGATTTTGTCTAAGAACTGGGGGGGAATAGGATTTTCTACATATTTGACTTTCTGCTCCTTTGGTAACCCACGGTATAATTTGCTTCTGTAAAAGGATGTGGAATCATGGTTAATTCTACCAGGAGCGCCAAAGGAGCTTGTTTGGGTCCCTCTATTTCTTCGATTGGTTTTCACTTCAATCCTCCCTCCAGAATCCATAGTATAATATAACAGAAACCTAACCAAGCCTTAAGAAACCAAAGATTCTTTATCTCTTACCTGTACAGGTAGAAAAGTCTCTTGCCCCACCAAGGCGGGGCAGGCAAGTCACTGTTGTTTATTTTTTTCACAGGGACTCCTAAGAGACTTATAAGAGATTTTTTAAACAAAAATATGTCTTTGTCTCATAAGAGTCTCTTACAGGTCACTGTTAAATTAAAGTCTCTTTTATCTCTTTTTTTTATTTTCAACAGGGACTGGACGAGACTTATACGAGACTAAAAAATAAAGAAATTCCTTGTATCTTGTCAAAGCCAAAAACGGAACAACTCACTGTCGAGTTCTTCTTTGACTAGATATCAGCTTTACTTGCTGACTGCTGGTTAAAATGACTTTTGGGAAGCCCTAATACTATAATATAACAAAAATGGGGAAAAGTCAAGGAAAAAGATGGTAGCATACAAATCCAATCCCCATTATGTTTTTTAGGCAGATTGCAAGATTTATTTGTGGGAGGCATCTCTCGTACGAGCCGTATGGCCTGATGCCGATAATCCAATTACGGGCAGAGTCAAGGTCAGGAGACCTTTCCCACAATGTGCCCTTTTCTTTTGCACAGCATTCTTCGAAGCTTCGTCCCGCATTTTGCGGGATGAAGACGATAAACACGAAACAAGAATACAGCTTAGTATAAGCACTTTTTGGTGTCAAATGTTTTATAATCACCAAATATTATATCCGCAATTAATTACGGATACCCCGCCTTTTTGCTGGTATTTAGATACGACACAATGACCCCAAGATTTATCCTGTGGAATGTGTCAACTATTCCATCAGGACTCTACGACTCTACGACCCTAAGACTTTATGAGCCTATAACCCCGCTATCCATTCGTCAACTATTCGTTCTAAAATCTCAAGAGGTACAGAGCCATGTTGCAACACCACTCGATGGAACTCTTTTATATCAAATTCTTCTCCTAACTCCATTTTTGCACGTTCTCTCAATTCTAATATTTTTAGCTCTCCGATTTTATATGCACATGCCTGTCCAGGCCATACACAATACCTATTAATTTGTCCGTAGGAACCCCATCCCAGATTGTCCAGCATATAATTATACGCCCGATCGCGTGACCATTGTTTGTAGTGAATACCCGTATCAACGACCAAGCGAACTGCCCTAAAAAGTTCAGAGTTCAAATATCCTAATTTGGCATATACATCACCGTACCAGTCTTGTTCCTTAGCCAGTTTTTCTGCATATAATGCCCAACCTTCTGCATAGGCGGTAAAGAAAAACAGGTTTCTGAACATTCTATGGTCTGGAGATTCCCGTTCAATGGCAAATTGAAAATGGTGTCCGGGAATTGCCTCATGGTATGTCAGGGTCTTCATTCCGGGTTTGAACGGAAGATGCGAAAGATTCGCATAAAAGATACCTTCTCGTGAACCGTCAAGAGCGGGGGGTTCATAATATGTCCCCATTGTGGTCTCTTTAAATTTTGGGACACGCTTCACGATGACCTGTGCTTTAGGTATCAATGAAAAAAGTTGTAGTATCTTTTTCTCTACATCATCAATAATTGCCTGATAATCTCCTAAAGCCTGCTCTCTCCCCTCTTCTGTCACCGGGTAGCGGAATCGATTATCACGTTCATTTTTCAATGCCTGCCAATATTGGGTTTCGATTTCTCCAAATGTTTTACCTTCTGTAAATCCCAACGATGCAAAGAGCTCTCTCATTTCGTTCTGAATGCGTTCTACTTCTTTTAGCCCTAACTGATGAATATCTTCTGGTGACAGAGTGGTTGTTGTGTGATAACGCAGGCAATATTCATAATATTTATTACCATTCGGTAATTTCCAAACGCCCGCGTCATCCGTTGCCTTTTCCTGTAATTTTTTAAGATGTGCAATAAAACCCCTATAAGAGGGGTAGACATGATTTTTAATATTATCTTCAACATCTTGATAAAGCCTCTTCTTCATTTTATCATCTATGTTTTGTAATTTCTCCACCCTGTCTTTAAACGATGCATACAGTAAGTTTTCCTTTACATCTACACTTATGAAATCCGACATAACCTCATCCAGTTTGTCAATGATAAAGATTGGCGGGATAATACCTTTTTCTTCCCGAATTTTTAAACCCTCCATAAGCTGATTAAACTTATCGCTGAAATTTCCCAACCTACTGATGTAGTCTTCCGCATCTTTTAAGGTCTTGATTGTATGATACTCTGTCATTAATGTACTCAAAGCGTTGTGCACACCCAACATATGATTGATGATATACGGGTGATGCCTGAATTTTTCACCCTGCAATCTATTATTCAGATACCAGGACAATATATCGGCAGCAAGTTGTTGCGAGGAAGTTAGTTCAGCTCTATCATAAGACTCAAGCCACGAATTATATGCACGCATTAAACCGTATTCGCGGATTATCGCCTGTTCCGACACATCGGTTAGCGCATCTTTCTTGATCTCAAATCCCATCTCTTCGGTAACGCCCAATTCCGAAGCGATTTCAGGATTTAGCACGATAATATCCCGGGCATAACGGTCAAACAACTCTTCGATGTCGGCCAGGGTATCTGCTTGAGCACTCAACCTGACCGTACTCGCTAACATAATGAATAAAGCAAAACTCAAGATGCCGAGTTTTTTCATTTCTACCTCCTAATATTCATTATACCTGATAACTCTTATTGTCGTCCTTCATCCTTGCCTTCTACCTTTTCTTTTCAGCATAGACTGGCGTGCTTGGTGCATGAATGCTTCGAGTCTTGTCCTTGCTGTTGACTGTTCCAATCCATCATATGCCATATTCAAATACGGTATATTGTACTCGTCCTTTACCCTTGTCATTACAGCAGCAACATTCGTACCTGGCATACAAGTGAATGGCATCACAGTTATTATGCCTGATGCTCCTCTCTTTATAAAATCCACACACTTTCCTACTGTAAGAGGTGCTTCTCCTTCAACCGTCTGATGTAAATAAGGGTTAGTATAGCGGAATACCTCTTCAGTCGTTGGCTCCTTAAAGTAATTCACGCAAGGCTTGAGTGGCTTTTGTATGCGATGGTCGGTCCACTTCATCCACCTATCCTTAAGCCAATGCATGACCAATTCTTTATAGTTCTTATCTATAATGTTATCCTCTTTCCTTCTAAAGTTGATATAGAAGAACCATTCTGCAATTGGTGAAAGCCATACCTCTCCTCCAAGTTCCTCTACAGTTCGTATAATATCATTGTTTGCAAAGTGATGCGATCTAATGTATATCTCACCTGTAATCCCTATCACAGGCCTTGGTTCACTCTTATCCACTTTTATCTCCTTAAACTCTATCTTGATATCATTCATTACTTTTCTCACATCACTATCACCCTCGATTGCCTTAACTATTTTGTCTATACATCTCTTATAAACTCTATCCGTCTCACCTTTGTTAATCTCATAAGGTCTTGTTTGCTTCAACAGTTTATCAAGTATGTCAATTGCACACAAGCCAGCCCATGCACGCTTATCAAAATCCCGCCCATATTTGCTCAACGTTTTATAAAAATTGGATGCTTGATTTGGTGATATGATTGGTATATCATCATAACCCAGATCGGACAGGATAACTCGCTGCAATTTATTATATTGACCAAATCTGCATGGTCCACACGACTCAGGCATAAAGAAAGTTATTTTTGATCCGTAAACATCTGGTTTATTTAAAAGCTTTAGCATATCTCCCGTTGTCAGTATACAGGGAAAGCATTCATAGCCTGTAGTGTATTTCCTCCCGAGTTCAAGCGATTCCTCATCAGTCATCGGTATAACTTCTGCGTCAATACCGCAATGCCTGAATGCAGCCGCAAGGGCATATGAATGATAGCCCATAAATGGTATATAAGTAGTTCTACCCTCATAATCAGCTCGGTAAGTTTTAAATACACGAACAGCTGGTGCAACGACATCCCTTACATTCTCCAACGTATCCAGGAAGGCTTCACATCTCGTTACAACACCTACAGGAGCTGAGTGTTCATCCACCTCTATAATTAAATAAGGCTTCCTGCCCATCTCTTTAGCAAAGTACTTTTGGATGAACGAATCTGGGCCACAACCAAAATTTGTTATGTATAAGGGATATAGTTTTGGGTGCTTCTTTATTATTCGGAGTGCTGATAAAATCCTTTGCCCGTATCTCCAATACATGTTTGGCCAATCCTTTCCTATATCAATCTGCTCCAAGTCTAAGAAGTCCATAGGAATGGGCAGCACTTCCATATCATGCAATATCTTTGGTATATCTAGATTTAGTCCGCTGTCACAGGTATTATATGGTCTACCAACAATTACGATTGCTCTATCCTCGAGGTTACCCAAAATCTCTTTGCCCCTGGCTTTTATAGCTTTGTAGAAGTCCTTCTGTGCGGCTTCTGCTTTATCGAGTGCACGAATTGCAAGAGCTTTACCCTTTCCCAATCTATTGGCGACCTGAGTCAGTACTTCCTCCAAATGTTTTCTACCGCGCTTAAGATATAGAATTGGTGTGATGAGTTTTACTCCCTTGCTTTCTGGATCGAGTGCTGCTTTTATTATATAAGGTGCACCTTGAACAAATGGACATGTGTAGCTTTCCTGTATACGATG
>JAYENM010000222.1:0-2215 GCA_034722095.1 Caldifarciminota bacterium
GATGAAAGGAGGGTCAGGTCAAGGTAACGAGACTCAAATCCAACCTTTCTTGGAGGAAGCATCCTTGCTATTAATCTGGAGTATGGCACCAGGAATGGCAAAAACAATAAAGCAGCAAAGAGATTGAAGAGTGTATGGGCATTTGCAACCTGTCTGGGCAGGGATGCTGATGTATACCCTATAAGGGTAGCAAGCTGATGTATAAATGGAAAAAAGGCAATGACCATGAAAATCTTAAACATTATATGTGCCATTGCTACTCTTTTCGCCTCCACGCCACGACCAATAGACGCGAGTAGGGCAGTTACACAGGTGCCTATATTCGCACCGAATATGATGGGTATAGCACCTTCCATATTTATCAGTCCGCCAAACGCAAATGAGATTACAATCGCCATTGTAGCACCCGATGACTGAACCATACCTGTAAATACTGCCGACAGAATAAGGAGAAGAAATGGCCTCTCCCCCATGGCTATAAGTCTACTGGTTACTCCTGGAATAAGTGTTAGGGGATAAACTGCGTCTGTCATAACCTTCATACCAAAAAATATAAGACCGAAGGCAAATATAACCCTACCTGTATAATGAATCTGCCTGTGTTTTCCAAATGTCATCATAAAGAAACCAACAGCGACAATAATGAGTGCCACATCAAACACTTTAAACGCAATGAGTTGTACAGTTAGGGTAGTTCCTAGAGCTGCCCCAAGAATAACTCCAAGCGTCTGAATAAAGTTTACAAGCCCCGCTTCAGCAAATGACACAAGCATAACCGTTGTTGCAGAACTCGACTGAGTAAGAATTGTAATAAACATACCAACGAACACACCGATGACGGGATTCTTTGTCAGCCTCCATAAGAAATCCCTCAATTTGCCGCCTGCTACTCTGGTAAGTGCTTTACTACCGAAGTTTAATCCATACATAAACAGGGCAAATCCTCCCAGAAGTCCAATCGCTAAAAAAAAGACAAAGTGAGGTCTCATCGCAATGAAAGAGACCATTACCCTGTTCTGTAAGATGGGAGACGAGGCTTCAAGCCAGTATTCACCTTTTACATTCCCTGCATAAAATTTGAAGACTGCATAACCTCTCACATCCGTTGTATCGGTCAGAACAGTACTAATATATTCTTCATCCGTTTGGGGAGGGGCACTTACAAACCTTATGTTTACTGGGACTCCTTCAACAGGCTTGCCATCAGCATCCACGACCTCAATTATTATTGGGTTGGGGAGTTCTCTTCCTGTGGTCACCACCATCCCATCCCCCGAGATATCACTCCCCCTCGGGTCTTTTGCCTTTGTGAGGTGCGACAAACCTGAAAGAAGCAATATGCATAGAAGTAAATTCATATGGCTAAAGGATAGAAATACAATACTGTAAGGCTATATTATGTTGGATTATATCATATCTTTTCTCTTATGTCAAGTTTTTTATTCCAGATTTCTCCCTATTTTCCCTATTCTCCCTTTCTCCTGTATGATTTTTTGCGTTTTTCGTGTAATTTGTGTTTATTTTTTTCTTGACTTTTTGCCAATAATGTGATAAAATTAAACAGATGGTATTATTTTTTTGTATAATTACCTTCTTTGACCCCCTTGAATGGATAGAATACAAAGATTATAGATATATTCGATCAATAGATGCAGATGCAAGGTGGATATGGGTGGCATCAACTGATGGTATTATAAGATACGATAAGTTAAGAGAGAACTGGGAGATCCCAAGATCCAGAACCACTTTCCCGAATAATATAAGAGTTATCGGTGTTGACGAGTTTTCAAATTATGTCTGGTTTGTTACCACATCAACAGTTGCAAGGTACAACTCCACATTTAAAGAGATTGACGAATATTCGCTACCCATACAGGGTATACCCTCACACATTGCTT
This sequence comes from Caldifarciminota bacterium, assembly GCA_034722095.1. GTDB lineage: Bacteria > Hydrothermota > UBA3073 > UBA3073 > UBA3073 > UBA3073. The sequence goes on from JAYENM010000222.1 coordinate 1,899, forward strand.
TTACAAAAGATGCAGTTTTAATACATATAAAAGACAAATATTATAGATTTGATAGAAAGACCCAAAAAATTGAAAAGATAACCTCAGGAAATAATTTTGATTGGAGACCAAGAAATCAGCCGCAGGATTTTACAATATTATCGCCATATTTTATTCAGGATAAGCGTCTGCGTATATATGATATGACCTGTGTCATTTCTGACGAGAGCTCCCTCTGGGTGGGCACAAGTGGTATAGGTCTTTATAGATATGACATTTACACTCACAATAGCGAAAATCTTTGTCTCGGCGTGCCTGATGGAAGGATAAAAGCCATT
>JAYENM010000223.1:0-11257 GCA_034722095.1 Caldifarciminota bacterium
CTGATAAAGTGTACTTTGTACCAATTGATACCTATTTTGTTAAAAAAGTCATCGAAAAGGAGAGACCCGATGGAGTATTACTTGGTTTTGGGGGACAGACTGCATTAAATGTCGGTATTGCATTGGCTCAACAAGGTGTTTTCGAAAAATATAAAGTAAAGGTCCTGGGAACTCCAACTGAAGCAATCCAAAATACAGAGAATCGGGACCTGTTTGTTAAGAAATTGCAGGAGATCAACCTGAAGGTTCCGACGAGCAAGGCCGTAACTACTGTAGAAGAAGCGATAGAGGCGGCAGAAAAAATTGGTTACCCTGTTATGTGTAGGATAGCGTATGCCCTGGGTGGTTTAGGTTCAGGCGTTGCATATAATAAAAACCGATTGGTTGAGCTGACAAGAAAGGCCTTTTCCTTTACAAACCAAATCCTGATAGAAGAATATCTTAGTGGCTGGAAAGAAATTGAATATGAGGTTGTAAGGGACCGTTACAATAACTGCATCGTTGTCTGTTCTATGGAGAATATTGATCCTATGGGGATCCATACGGGTGAAAGCATAGTTGTTGCTCCTGTGCAAACTTTAACTGCCTCTGAAAATTTTAAATTAAGGGCTATATCTATAAATGTGATAAGGCATCTTGGCATTGTTGGTGAATGTAACATACAGTTTGCACTTGACCCTGAATCAGAAGATTACAGAATAATAGAGGTTAATGCTAGGTTAAGCAGAAGCTCTGCGCTGGCTTCTAAAGCAACGGGTTACCCATTGGCTTTTATCGCAACAAAGTTGGCTTTAGGTTATAGTTTGATTGAGGTAGAAAATATTATAACCAAGGAGACATCAGCTTGTTTTGAGCCAGCCTTAGACTATGTTGTTCTCAAATATCCAAGGTGGGACCTGCAAAAATTCAGAAAAGTCAGTCTCAGTATAGGTTCTGAAATGAAATCTGTTGGAGAAGTGATGGCGATTGGGAGAGGTTTTGAGGAAACACTCCAAAAAGCGATCCGAATGTTAGACATTGGAATGAAAGGTTTTGTTTGCAATGGTCTCGAGTTTAATGAACTGAAGAAAGAACTTAGCGAACCGACTGATAAAAGGATGTTTGCAATCGCTGAAGCAATCAGAAGAGGGTATTCCGTTGACGAAATACGCAAACTCTCTAATGTTGACTCGTGGTTCCTGTATAAGATAGAAAACATAGTTAATCTAGAGAAAAAGTTGAAACATCACACACTTGAAAATCTGCCTTCTTCCCTGTTAAAAGAAGCAAAACAAAAAGGGTTTTCCGATGCCCAGATAGCAATACTTACGGGAAGCACTGAGCGGATGGTAAGGGGAAAAAGAGAAAAACTGGATATTGTGCCGTATGTGAAACAGATAGACACCCTTGCAGCAGAGTATCCAGCTAAAACTAACTATCTGTATCTTACATATAACGCTTGTAAGGATGATCTTGACTTCAAAGAAAAAAAACAGGTCGTTGTTTTAGGCGGAGGAGCCTACAGGATTGGTTCTTCGGTGGAGTTTGACTGGTGTTGTGTCAATTCAGTGATAACACTGAATAATTTGAATTACAGAACTATTATGATAAACTGTAATCCTGAGACAGTCAGCACAGATTATGATATTTGTGATAAACTGTATTTTGATGAACTCACCCTTGAAAGAGTTCTGGATATCTACGAAAAGGAGAATCCACTGGGGGTTGTGGTCTCAATGGGAGGACAAATACCTAATAATCTGGCTTTACCATTGCACAATGCAGGGGTTTCAATACTCGGAACTACTCCTTATAACATTGACAGGGCTGAGAATAGACACAAGTTTTCCCAATTATTGGACAAATTGGGCATAGATCAACCCGTATGGAAGGAACTGACCAGTGTAAGGGAGGCAGAGAAGTTCGCAGGCAAGGCTGGTTATCCTGTTCTAATCAGGCCAAGTTACGTTCTTAGCGGTGCTGCTATGAGTATCGCTCTAAGTGAAGAAGAATTAAAGGGATACCTTAAAAAGGCATCCGAAGTTAGTAAGGAACATCCTGTTGTTATAAGCAAGTTTATAACAGGGGCCAAAGAGATAGAGATTGATGCAGTAGCAAAAAGAGGTGAGCTTTACTGTTATGCAATCTCTGAGCATGTTGAGAATGCCGGTGTTCATTCAGGTGATGCGACCATGGTATTGCCTCCCCAGAGAACCTACCTAGAGACAATGAGGAAGGTGAAGATAATTGCAAAGAAGATTGCAAGATCTCTGGAGATAACTGGTCCATTTAACATACAGTTTATAGCTAAAAATAACGATGTCAAGGTTATTGAATGCAATTTGAGGGCTTCAAGGAGTTTCCCGTTTGTCTCCAAAATTTTAAGGATAAACTTGATTGATTTAGCCATCAGAATTATTATGGGCAAGCATGTTTCCAAACCAGATTGGTCTTCTTTTGATCTGGATTATGTTGGTGTGAAGGCACCACAGTTTTCTTTCACAAGGTTAAAAGGCTCAGATCCTGTTTCAGGTGTGGAAATGGCTTCTACCGGTGAAGTCGCTTGTCTGGGCGATGACTTCAATGAGGCATTTTTGAAGAGTCTTATCTCGGTGGGCTTCAAATTGCCAAGAAAAACAATCTTATTATCTACAGGGCCAATAGCAAGTAAAGCAGGATTCCTGGAAAGTATGAGAAAGTTAGATGAGCTTGGTTTTGAATTTTATGCTACAAAGGGAACAGCCGATTTTATGAAAGCCAATGGTATTAAAGCAGAAGTTTTATATTGGCCACTGGAGAATAAAGAACCGAACACACTTAGTTATATCGCCAATGGGAAGATTGATTTAGTAATAAACATACCTAAAAATATTGAAAAAGAAGAACTTGATAATGATTATCTCATAAGACGAAAGGCGGTTGATTTCAACGTTCCCTTGATTACTAATTTGCAACTTGCGAAGAGATTTGTTGAGGCGATTTACAGAACCTCGCTTGAAGATTTAAAAGTTAAAAGCTGGGATGAATATAATTAGAAATGAAAGTGGGTCTTGACATCGGATATTTTTTTGTTGACAAATCGGGTTTTTTATGTTAAAATAACCAAAACCCACAACCAATCACAAAACAAAAAGGAGAAGATATGTGGCAGTGCTGGGTGATGTTTTATATAGGATTATGGATTCTTGCTTCAGGAATTATGTACGGCGGAAGCATAAAATTCTCAAACATTGTGTTCGGAGGATTAACCGTAATCCTCTCCCTATGGGCAGGCATAAAAGCAAGGAACAGATAGATGCAAAAATTAACACACATAGTGATTCAACTGGCCATCCTTTTTTTCTCTATTATTGTGCATGAGGTTTCACACGGATATGCAGCACTCAGAAGTGGTGATCCTACGGCAAAATACTCTGGAAGACTAACCCTGAATCCACTTCGCCATATAGACCCATTTGGAACAGTAGTGCTTCCGATCCTTCTCATCCTTATGAGATCGCCATTCCTTATAGGCTGGGCAAAACCCGTGCCTATCAATCCGTATTACCTCCGCAACCCCAAGAAGGATATGGCGAAGATAGGTGCAGCAGGACCACTCTCAAATCTCGGACTTGCCATAATATTTGCAATTATTTATAGAATAACGGGGATGGGGTTTATTTCATTTTTTCTCTTGTATGCGGTCTTTATAAATCTTCTTCTTTTTCTGTTTAATCTCGTCCCTGTTCCTCCTCTGGATGGCTCAAGAATAGTTGCCGGGTTTCTTACACATGACGCGTATGAAAAATATATGAGAATAGAACCCTATGGCTTTATCATAGTCTTTGCACTTCTATTCCTGCTATTTAATAGTGTGCTCATTCCGGCAGTCCGTCTTATGTGCAGGTTGCTTACAGGAGTTGTAATATAATAATGAAGGCAAAAAAAATTTGTCTGTTCCTGTTTCTATCTCTTTCCCTATCAAATTGTGCAAAGAAAGGTCCTCCCACCTCTCCTGATAAAACCCCCCCATCTTTGTCATCTGTGGAGATAATCGACCGCAATCACATAGAGGTAATCTTTAACGAGGACATTCAAACACAACCCGCCGAAAGCCTCTCAAATATCATAACGGATGGACTTCATATTCTTGCCTCTGTGGCAATGGGAAAGAAAATTTTTCTCACCACCGCTGATATGGACACGGTGGAGTATAAAATTAGATTGTTAAATATCAGAGACATTTCAGGAAACGGAAAAGACGAATATAAAACCAGATTTAGAGGGACACTAAAGGAGGATACAATACCACCCGCTATTGCGAAAGCTCCATCCATGACTGTCAGAAATACGCCGTCGGATACGAATTTCACAGTGCAATTTACAGAACAGATCGATAATTTCTGCACCTACATCATGCCTGAAGCAAAGGTGGACTACAATTGGAATAAAGCAAAAACCGAGATCAAATTTAAAATCTCTACAATAGACACACTAACTGTCCATCATCTTTACGGAGTATTCTGGGACAAGGCAGGAAATTCCAAAAAGCTTGAAATCATCTTTACGAGGGAGAAAAATCTTCCACTTATATGGTTAAAAGGAATGATAGAGGACTCAACTGTTCTGCTTATGACCCAGAATGGAAGGCTTTCTCAATTTACCGTATCTGACAGTATGGGCAATTTTATCCTTCAGAATCTCTATCCCGGTGATTATATCTTGTTTGGAAAAGATAAAAATATGTATTTCTCCTCAGATATATTTACACTATCCTTTTCAAAAGAGGAAGTAAAATTGTATCCTATAGACCAAGAGAAGATGAACAGCAGAATGCTACAGACCTTAAACTTTCTTTACGAGATTTACATTGGAGATATTAAATGACAACATCAGTTACATTACTTCTTATATCTATGTTTGCCGGGGTTGTTGAACGAATACTCCAATCGGGCCTCAAAGGACCCATTACGGTATTCTTAATATCAATGTTGCCGGTGTCTGAATTGAGGGGCGCTATTCCAGTTGCAATTCATACATTCAAGATGTCTATCCCCTATGGTTATATCGTGTCAGTGATTGGTAATCTGATACCGCCTGTTCTAATTCTGTTGTTTCTGGGTCCATTCTCTAAGTTTCTGTCAAGATGGAGACCTTTTAGAACCTTTTTTAACTGGTTATTCTCATATACAAAATCGCGATCTTTAATCGTCGAAAACTACAAAACCATTGGCCTTACAATCTTTGTGGCAATACCATTGCCAATAACAGGCGCCTGGACCGGTTCAATAGCAGCGTTTCTTTTGGGTATGGACCTCAAATATGCAATGATTGGCATACTTGCCGGCGTGTTGACTGCTGGCGTCATCGTGACTTTGATATCCTGTCTCTCCTTGATGGGTGTTATAATAGGTGTAATTCTACTTCTTTCAATAGGGGGAATTGGCTTCATACTGCAAAAGAAGGGCAGAAGGTGATTTTTTCTTGACTTTTACCTGTTTTTATGTTATAATAATCTATCTATGGATAAAACAAACTTTCTTGCCGTAATACTTATCATTGTACTTCTGGTGGTCTGGAACATCTTTATGATGCAAAGGATGAGGTCCACACCTCCAGCAGCAGAAATAGAGGCACCCGATACTACCCGCGTAGAAGAGGTAAAGCCTGTAATTGAAGAGAAGCGACCACTTTCTGTAACCGCAAAGCTCGATACAATAGAGACACCTTTTGTCTTTGCAGTATTTTCAAATATAGGTGGAAGTGTTGTAGAATATACACTCAAAGAATACAAACACCATAAGGACGGTCTCGTTCAACTCATACCGCCCGGACAAAGATGTGTCACCGATATAATAAGAATGGATGGCAAGACCTATGACCTGAAAAATTCTGTCTACTCCATTAAAGAAAGAGACGAGAATTCTATCACATATATCCTTCGTTTGGATGATGGTAAAGAGCTCATAAAGAAATACACATTTTCTAATACAGATTATGCTGCTTTGCTTTCCCTGGATCTTCCCGTACTTGAAGATTACATCGTTGCCTGGGATGGCGGACTTCTCTTTACAGAGAAAAACCAGCAAGATGAGTTGAGATTTTTTTCAGCAGTTGCCTTTACAGAAGGTGGACCTATATCTACCTCCTTATCCTCGCTCTCGTATGAGGGTGAAGAGATTCCCTCTATGGCATTGAAATGGGTAGGGATCAAGAATAAATATTTTCTTGCCTCCATAATTCCAAAGAAAGCAGAGGCAAAAGGTGTCAAAATGAGGAGATTCAGTAAATCTCCTCCTCGTGGAGGAGGTTGTATCCCTGGTGGCAGAGGATGCAGCCCTACAGGAGAAAAAACTATCAATCCAGACGATGCAAGGATAGGCGTATATCTCACAACAAGACCCGAATCCACATTGGAATATCTACTTTTTATTGGCCCTCTCGACTATCAACTTCTCTCATCCTATAAAGTAGGACTTGAACATGCCTGTTATATGGGATGGAAATTTATAAAACCTATATCTCGTGCTATATTATTTGTAATTATGTTCTTTGGTCGCTTTATGCCAAATTACGGATTGGTCATCATTCTATTTGCCCTTTTAATATCCTTCATATTCTATCCGATAACATCGTTTAATCAGAAGACCATGAGGAAGACAGCAGAAATTCAACCGAAGCTTCTTGCCCTTCAGAAAAAGTACAAGAAAGACCCTCAGAGACTAAATAAGGAAACAATGGAACTTTACAGGAAATCCGGGGTTAATCCAATGAGTGGCTGTTTGCCATTACTGATACAGATGCCTATCTTCTTTGCACTTTATGCCATACTTCAGACCACGATAAACCTGAGAGGTGCAGAGTTTGTGGGCTGGTTAAAAGATCTGTCACAACCCGATCCATATTTTGTCTTACCTATTCTTATGGGAATAACTATGTTTCTCCAGCAGAAAATTATGGGGACACAAGCAACGCAGGGGGAGAGTCAGCGAATGCTAACTTACATGATGCCCATATTTCTTACATTTATATTTCTCTCCCTCCCATCAGGAATAGTTTTATATTGGTTGTCTTATAATATCTTTAGTATAGCACAGTTGTTCTATCTCAAGCAAAAGATACAACCCGTAATACAGTAATTAACAAATTGGACGCAGATAGACGCAGAAAGACGCAGGTAAATAAAAAGAAAATTTTTTTGAAAATAAGTAACCCGTGTTAATCTGCGTAAATCAGCGTCTAAATAACAATTTTGATATTTGATTTTTTTATGGGGGTTTTATGGAAGAACAACCAAAAGGACAGAGAGTAGAGATAGATCTTCCCGAAGATGCAGCGCAGGGAATATATTCTAATCTTGTAATTGTAAGTCATTCACCCTCTGAATTTGTTCTTGACTTTACAAGGATATTGCCCGGCTTGAAAAAAGCAAGGGTATATTCACGAATAATACTTTCTCCTAAGCATGCAAAATCTCTATTGAAAACATTGGGCGACAATATAAACAAATTCGAGGAAAAGTTTGGTGGGATAAAAATAGACGACACAACGAAAAAAGAGATAGGATTTCAGGCATAAATCATTTTAATCTTACCGTGAGGTGGTTATGGACCTGAATTTATTAAAAAAACTGATCGATCTTGTTGAGAAACGCGATATTCAGGAACTGGAGGTGCAAGAAGGTGAATTGAAAATACGCATAAACAAGGGCAAGTCACAAGAATTTACTCCGGGTATTATACAGGTTCCCTCTCCTTCAAAACAGGAAACGCCTCTTGTTTCAGAAGAGAGAAAGGAAGCAACCAAATTTATACCGATAAAGGCTCCAATGGTTGGAACATTTTACCGGGCGCCTGCGCCAGGTGCTCCACCCTATGCAGAAGCAGGAGATACAGTAACACCTGGGAAGGTTGTATGTATAATAGAGGCTATGAAGGTAATGAACGAGATAGAGTCAGAGGTTTCCGGTAAAATAGTAAAGGTGCTCGTGGAAAATGAAAAATCAGTGGAGTTCGGACAGGAATTGTTCCTCGTGGAACCAATTTAAAAATCAGTCCATCATCCCTATATCTCTGTTTGTCTGTTTGTCTTATATGTCTGTTGTTTCTAATTTATCAAATGTAAATTAATTCAAGGGGGTATAGATATGGCAAAAAAAATGATAATAGGGATGGTGGTGGGAATTATAGTTCTGATATCTTTTCCGCTTTACGGCGCAGCCTCACAGGCAGGCGCTATATTTCTGGCGATCTATCCTGGGGCAAGGCCTAATGGTATGGGGACTTGCTTTACTGCAATTGCGGATGATGCTATGGCAACATATTATAATGATGCGGGTATGGCATTCCAAGATAAAACTGACATTACGCTTATGCACGCAAACTGGCTTCCTGGTCTATACCCTGATATGTATTACGAGTATGTAGGAGGTATCCATGAGTTCCCGGGAATTGGAAAAATCGGGGCTAATTTCACATATCTTACCACTGGAACAACAGTAGCAGTAGATGAAAAGGGAGACCCGATTCCCGGAGGTGTCTTCTCGAGTTTTGACCTCGCTGTTAAGCTCTCATACGCCACAAAGTTATACGAAGATCTATCTATAGGTGTAGGAGGAAAGCTTATCTACAGTTATCTTGTTCCAAGATGGATCATTGAAAGAATATGGGGAATGGAACAAAGGGGTGGGGGAACGGGTACATCATGGGCTATCGATCTATCTATGTTCTATAAAACATACCTTGATGGATTGAATATCGGTCTATCACTCCAGAATATCGGCCCAAATATAAGTTATTTGGAATCAGGAGGGTCGGATCCGCTTCCCCGCACATTCAGACTGGGCATCGCATACTCCCCTATTCATACACAGACAAATAAACTTACTTTGACAACCGAACTGACAAAGATACTGGTGGGGATAACCCGAGATATAAATGATGAGTGGGAAGACACCTGGAAAGGAATCGGTATAGAGTACACACTCTCCGAGTTCCTCTCTGTAAGGGGTGGATATTTCTGGGATACAGTTGGAGAAAGAGTCGGCCCCACATTTGGCGGAGGAATAAGACTTGCGAATTTTGAGTTTGATATTGGGGTTGATTCCGAAATATATGATTTCCCAACCAATAATTACAGACTCTCGCTGTATTACTCTATTATGCCCGGTTCTTCATCCAATTAATTTCTGCTATTATGAATGGTCTTCTTGTGGTCAACAAACCGGTTTCGTGGAGCTCTTTTGACATTGTAAAACTGATAAGAAAGATTATCGGGATAAAGAAAATCGGTCATACAGGTACGCTTGACAAAGAGGCATCGGGTGTCTTGCTTATTTGTACAGAAAAGGCTACGAAACTTGTAGAAAAGTTCATGGATAAGGAAAAGGAATACGAGGTAGAGGGCAAGCTTGGCGAAAAAACAGATACGGATGATGCATCAGGAAAGGTAATAGAGAAAAAAACAATCGGGAATATACCATTGAATAATTTCAAACGGGTAATTGGAGAATTTGTGGGTGAGATATATCAAATTCCACCAATGTATTCCGCGATAAGAGTAGATGGCAAGAGGCTTTACAAAATTGCACGAAGCGGAAAAACAGTAAAAAGAAAACCAAGAAAGGTCTTTGTGAAGAGTATAGACCTTCTCTCCTATTCTTTGCCATATTTCAAACTCAAGGTGGTATGTGGAAAGGGTTTTTATATACGGGCACTGGTGAGGGACATAGGAGATAGACTTGGTGTTGGAGCTTATACAAAAAATCTTGTAAGGACAAGGATAGGAGAGTATACACTTCACGATGCTCTAACGATAGATGAATTGAGAAACAGGGATAAAATCATCTCAAAATACATCCCACTCAACTCTCTTGGTCAAAATACTAAATCTCATTGAAATAGCATAAGAGCATATCAGAATACCAGTAGATCAGTCCCTACGGATCCGTAGGGATAGGCAGAGTATCAGAAAAGACTGGTAATCGGTTATCAGTAATCGGTAAATTCCAAGGCATATCAGGATATCAGTGGACCAGTCCATACGGATCCGTAGGGATAGACAGAGTATCAGGTTATCAGCGTATCAGAATATCAGCAGATCAGTCCATACGGATCCGTAGGGATAGGCAGAATATCAGGATACCAGAAGATCAGGCAGCCTGATGCTCTGATATACTAATACCCTCCCGACTGATATTCTGATCTCCCGATATACTCGTCATGTTACGCTTCCCACTGATATTCTGATTAGCTGATACACTTTTTGTGCTTTTAAGTTCTCTGACTAACGCATAATTTGAGCTTTTTAACGGGGCAAATCAGCATCTGGAAACAATCAGTGTTTATGCAAGTTTTCACCGATATAAAACAAACAAAGAGATTATCCGTTAACACAATTACATGGGGTTCATTCGATGGAGTCCATAGAGGACACTGGAAGATTCTCGCAGCAATGAGAAGCAAAGGAAGCCATCTTATAATAACATTCGAGCCCCATCCACAGACAGTCTTTTCACGGGGGTCATTCTGCTACCTGACTACTCTCGGTGAAAAGATAAGGCTTATGAAGGGTTTTAATATCGAGAATCTTCTTATACTTCCTTTCAGTATGACACTTGCCCAGTTCGGACCCGAGGAGTTTATTGATTATATCTTCCATTATATCAGGGCAAAAGAGGTTATAGTTGGCGAAAATCACAGGTTCGGGCAGGGTCAGAAAGGGTCTTCAAAAACATTAGTTGCCATTGGTAACAGGAGGGGAATAAATGTGACCATACTTCCTCTTACAACAATAGACGACACCAGAATATCGTCGTCCCGTATCAGGAAGAATATAAAACTCGGTACTGTGTGTATTGCCAATAGGTTACTTGGAAGACGCTATTCTGTGAAAGCCAGAATAATAAAAGGGAGAGGACGAGGAAAAGAGATCGGTAGACCAACTGCAAATCTGGATATTTCTGAAAAAAAATGCATTCCTATGAATGGTGTCTATGTCGGAAGGGCAAGGCTGGGAAAGAAGAAGTATGACTGCCTGATATCTATAGGCCAAAGACCAACTTTCAAGGACAACAGTATAGATGATAAGAGTGTGTTTGAAGTTCATATATTAGATTTTAATCAGGAAATCACGGGAAGGTTGCTTGAGGTCTATTTCGTGCACTTCCTGCGTAGACATATCCTGTTTAACAACATTACTGAACTGAAAAAGGCAATAGACAAGGATGAGAAGATTGCAAGGAAGACACTGAGTAATAGATTTGTACTGTAATTACCACTAAAAGACAATTGGACGCAGA
>JAYENM010000224.1:0-2196 GCA_034722095.1 Caldifarciminota bacterium
CCTTACAGAGGTATACGGATATAAAAGAGCAAGAAGAACTATATGGGCAGGTTTTGGGGCGAATTTTTTTGCAGCACTTATATTCATAATAGTTGGAAAACTTCCAGCTGCCCACGGATGGGAGAATCAAGGGGCATATGAGGCAATTCTTGGGTGGGTGCCAAGAATTGTTTCTGCGAGCCTTATTGCATACTGGTGTGGCGAATTTACCAACTCGTTTTTAATGGCAAAAATGAAAATTGCAACAAAGGGAAAATGGCTGTTTTCAAGGACTATTTCATCAACTATAGTAGCAGAGGGTGTGGATACTGCTATATTCTGTACACTTGCCTTTCTTGGCAAAATACCCAACTCGCTACTTCTTTCCGTGATAATATCAAACTACCTGTTCAAAACAGGCTTTGAAGTAATATTTACCCCCTTCACATATATAATCGTTGCCTTCTTAAAGAAAAAAGAGGGCATAGATGTATTTGATTATCGTACGAACTTCAATCCATTCAAGTTGGAGATAGATTAGTGGTATAACATCCCGTTTACCGATTTCTGAAATCCTAAATTCTAAACACTAAATCCTTCACCCCGTTAGATATGAAATTATCTCACAGGGTAAACAATACATAAACTCCAATTATCCAAATTCCAAACATATTTTGTGACATTGAGATTTAGAATTTGTTTAGTATTTAGAATTTCAGATTTAGAATTTATTATGCCGTCGGGAGTTTCCTCCCGACGGAAAGAGATAAAAATAATTTCATTTTACATTTTGATTTTTAATTCTTGCATTGTTTGATATGGGGGTAGTATGATAAGTATATTAGACTATCTGAAAGAAGAAAATATCAAGATGAATTTGGTGGCAAAGAACAAAAAGAAGGCAATAAAAACACTTCTTGAGTTTAATTCTCTGGATAAAGAGAGTATACTCAAGGAGATAATGAAAAGGGAAGAACTTGAGTCCACAGGGTTTGGTAATGGAATTGCTGTTCCACATGCGCGTATAGATGAAATTCCTTCCATTACAATTCTTGTAGGAGTATCCAGAAAGGGTGTTGAATTTGATTCACTGGATAGCAAACCCGCAAATCTCATTTTCCTTATACTTGCCCCCAAGAGTGAAACAAAACTTTACATATATATCCTTGCAAAACTTATAAAAGTGCTGGAAGAAGAAAAGAATTTAATGGAGCTGGTTAACACTGATACGCCCCAATCCTTCATAGAGAAATTCCGCACAATTGAGGGGATGTAAGGGAAAAGTGAAAAGGAAAAAGAAAAAGGAAAAGGTAGGAGCGACTTCCTCATACGAGCCGTATGGCCGGTCGCGAGAAGGGGTAATGGATTGATGGAGTGGTGGAATGCATTAGCTTGCTAATGCAAAACACCGTTGAGATACCGGGGATAATGAAGGCTAAAGGCAAAAATGACCTAATGATTTATCCCGTTGAATGGGAAGCTATTCTATCGGGACCCAATGATTTATCCCGCCTGTCCCGTAGCGACAGCGTTTGGGGTTGAATGCGACCTGTCCCATTGGATGCACAGCTATCCCATCGGGAAGCTATTCCATCGGGACCCAATGACGCTAATATGTTTCGCTTTTTAATTACAGGTGCTGAGGAAGGTACATTTAATATGGCGGTTGATTATGCCATCCTTGAAAAGTTCAGGACGGGCAGTGTCCCCCCAACTATTCGGTTTTTCTGGTTTGTTCCTCCCTGTGTGAGTATTGGTAGGCTTCAGTCTCCGGATACCATGTATAATGCAGAATATTATCTCGTGAGACGACCGACTGGAGGGAGGGCTGTTGTGCATCAGGATGACCTTTCGTACAGTATAATATGTAAAAGAGATAACCCTGTATTTGGAGGCGATGTACTGGATACCTATATGAAGTCATCTTCTATATTTGTAAAGGCGATGAGACTGCTTGGAATAAAGGCAAAAATAGTCAGGGCGAGGTCAAGTAGTAAAAGGTCGTCTTTATGTTTTCAATCAAAGAGCAGATATGAAATTGTAAGTAACGGCAAAAAAATTATAGGTAGTGCCCAGAAGAGGGAAAAAGAGTTCATTCTTCTTCAGGGAAGTATCTCTCTTGATATTGCAAGAGAGAAAATAATAGAGAAATATAGATCGGTTCTTCATAATAAAGGTATAGAATATACAGTAGATACTTTAACAGAGCAAGAGAGT
>JAYENM010000225.1:0-2195 GCA_034722095.1 Caldifarciminota bacterium
GGATTCTGGTTTTCCATTGGTTATCTTGTACGCCGTGGACTTGTCAGTGAGAACGAGACTCAAGACTCCGTTATCGGGAGCAACGAAGAAATATTTTTCTGTCTCAACTATAATTGGATTTCTTTTGCTACCTACTCCAGGGTCCACAACGACAAGATGGACAGTTCCTTCAGGAAAATACTTGTATGCCTTATATAATATAAATGCTGCCTTTTTAATGTCCTGTGGCGGTATGGAGTGTGTAATATCTGTAAACCTTAAATCTGGATTTACAGAAAGCATCACTCCCTTCATAACTCCCACATAGTCGTCCGTGTTTCCGAAATCAGTTATGAGTGTGATGATTGAATTTGGTTGCATATCATAAATCCTTACCTTGTGTATTATAATACGAAAACTACAAAATGTCAAGAAAAAAAACGACATAGGCTGGTTAAATCTTTTTTCACTTGACATTTTTCCTTTTATATGGTATAATGAAAAAGGAGAAAAGTAGCCCCCATAAGGCAATTAGAAGAAATGTGTAGACGCTTATTCATACTGCTTCTGTTCTGCCTTTCCTTTATCCCCCTATCGTCTATTGCGGAAGAAGAGATTTTAAAAATCGGGAAGGTAGAATTTGAAGGCAATGAGACCTTTTCCGACGATATCCTGCGCTCGTTTGCAAGATTACAAAGAGGCACACAATTTGACGAGTTTTCTGTCAAAGCAGGTAAGAGTCGCATAGAGAATTTCTATAAGTCACAGGGATTTCTTGATGTTGCTCTTAAATGGGAGAGAAGACTTGAAGGAAATGAAGTAAACAATATAGTACATATCCAGGAGGGAGAGAGGGCGGTTATAGACACAGTTATCTTCAATGGTAATACTTTCTTCAGTGATGAAAAACTCCTGTCTTTATCACCTATAAAGGCAGGAGGCTTTCTTATTCAGACTGAGATATTTACCACAAAATACAGTATCCTTAAGGTGTATTCAAGGAAGGGGTACATAAGAACACAGGTAGTAAGTGATACATTGCAAGAGAGGAAAAACCATTATATATTGACATTTGATGTAGTTGAGGGCAGTCGGGTCTACATTGGTGCAATCAGCATAACAGGAACTCGAAAAGTGCGTAAAAAAATAATAGAACGGGAGATTAGGGTGAAGCCAGGTAGCCCGTGTAATCCAGAGAGAGTAAACGAATCCCAGATAGGGATATACTCGACAGGACTGTTTGAATCGGTCAAATACGATATCATAGAACCTGTGGATGGAGACACAGCTGATATTATCTTTTACGTTAAGGAGAGACCATCAAAAACTATAACCTTTAGCACGGGTTATGTCTACTCAGACAAAAATCCAAACCGATTATCCCTGAAAACGACATGGAGGCATAATAATCTTTGGGGTAATGCACAGAAAATAGGCATAAGTCCTCGTTACGAGACTAACTTTTCTGGATACAGAAAGGGAAGGATTGAATTGGCGTATGAAGAGCCGTATTTTCTTGGAACTACATTCAAGGGGGGATTAAATCTATTTATCCAGAGAGAAAAAAGAGATGGCGAAGGGGTAGATGTAATAGGCTCCAATGTAAATGTAGGAAAATATTGGAGCCGCTATGCTCAAGGAGTTTTAAGGTACCAGTACGAGGATGTCATAACAAGAGACAATGACACAACTGAAAGATGGGTAAGCTCTGTATCCTTGTCATTTTCACACGACAGGAAAAATGATATATTTTACCCAAGTAAAGGAGTGGTTTTTCTGGCAACTCATCAGTATGCGGGTGGAATGCTTGGTGGCGATGTAGATTACCACAAGATTCTAATCGAACATATCCTCTACGGAAAAGTTTTTCCTGGAGTGATAGCCACAAGAGTAAAGGCAGGGTGCATATGGAACGACAGGAATATGCCGTTTCAGGACAAGTTTGCAATTGGAGGTATGGGCTCTGTGAGAGGGTTTGACGAGGAGTCTATAGGACCCGAGGTTAACGGAAGAAGAAATGCAAACCTAATGATCGTCGTGAATTTTGAGTTCAGATTGCCTGTATTTGAGAGATTTGACCTCGTATACTTTTTTGATACTGGAGGACTCTGGAAGGACTTTCAGAGTATCAGTATAACAGAAAACACAGGAACATCTGGTGGTGTAGGTATAGGATATAGAAGCCCGATAGGACCAATAAAACTGGATTATGCCCA
>JAYENM010000226.1:0-11206 GCA_034722095.1 Caldifarciminota bacterium
ATTTATCATAGTATTGCATTGTTTTATGATTTAGAGACCAGAGACAGAAGACCAAAGAGAAATCATTGCAAAATTATCAAGTAAACTTATAGGTGATTATAAAACATTTGCCACCCGAAAGTGCTTATACCAAGCTGTATCCTTGTTTTGTGTTTATCGTCTTCATCCCGCAAAATGCGGGACGAAGCTTCGAAGAATGCTGTGCAAAAGAAAAGGGCACCCCGTATGTTTTTCTGTGGGAAAGGTCTCCTGACCTTGACTGTCGAGACCGGGAGGTCTCTCCCACAAAGAGACGCCTCCCACAAATAAATCTTGCAATCTGCCTAAAAAACATAATGAAGATTAAATCTATACCAGCACTTTCAACAGTTAGTGCCCAAACTTTGATAATTACCAAATTTTAACTTCTATAGTCTGTAGTCTTTGGTCTTCGGTCTTTAGTCTGAATGTATTATATTATATAAATGACAATTTGTCAAGTTTTTGTGGTGGTCTACACGGTGTAGCCTTGTCTCAGTTGGCTCCGCCAGAAAATGAAGAGAGAAGATAAAGACACGACAAGAGAGTATATGACTGTCCCTATGACGAATGATGGGCTCTCAAGGGTTAAAGTAAAGTGAATCATTGTAGTTGACATCCTCTCTATAAAGGCACCGATGCCTCCCGGCTGATGCGCAAGATGAAAACTGAGTACGGCGATGAGCCAAGCGGCCATACCATATGCAATGGAAACCGCCACCCTCCAGTTGAAGGAAGGCCTCGCATAAACCTCTTTCCTCTCGGGAATAATTGAGAGGACTCTTTCAATAACAGCGACGGGGGCCTCGGACAAGGGTCTGTTTCGAAGCATAGATTCCATTTGTTCTTGCAACACAAACTCTTTTTTACACATTTCACATCTCTCCAGATGCCCATTCAGTATCTTTTCTTCCTCCCTTGTGAGGTCTTTTGAAAAGAAGCGGACGATCATTCGCCTGTATTCTCTACATTCATTCATAAAACCCCAGCTTTTTCATTTTTTCTCTCAAATATTCCTTTGCCCTGAAAAGATAGGTCTTCACTGTTCCCATTGGGATTCCCATGATTTCGCTTATATCGTTGTATGAAATCTCCTCAAAATAATAAAAGTTTAATACCATCCGATATCTTTCGGGCATTGAATCAACCAAGGCATACAAGATTCGCTCTCTCTTCCTTCAATACCATTTTCTCAGCATCAAGACCGTTGCTGGAAAGGTCAAACATACTATCCAAGGGCTCGTAGGATTCGAGTGGGTCCCTATTAGCTTTTCTTATGTGATCGAGACAGTGATTATAGGCAATCCTGTACATCCATGTCGAGAGTTTGGCCCTCTCCTCAAACCGATGGATACTCTGGTAAATCTTGATGAATATATCCGCTACCAAATCATCAACTTCATTTTTATTGTATACCATCCTCTTCACGATGGTATAAATCATATTCTTGTACTCGGTGAAAAGTTTCTCAAATGCCAGTTTATCACCACTCTTTAGTCTTTTGAGAAAGTCTTTATCTCTATCCTTATTCATAATTATAAGACGAACAAATTCCCCCTTTGTTTCAAGTATAGCAAACTTTTTTACAAAAGTCAAGATGTTTTTTGAAACAATTTCCAAAATATTAGGTCAAAGTATATTGAGATGGCGACGATACAGACAAAAAAAGTAGAGGTGAGTAAGAAGAATAAAATTGACAGGGATTGTCCCGCAGAAGCGGGATCCCGTCAAAGGCGAGAAAAAAGAACTTTGTGTTCTTTGTGGTTAAGTTTTTAACTGGGACTTGACAAAACAAGGGGGAAAAGATGGGAGGTACTGTAAATGCTGCACCTATTATTGGGTTGTTCATACCCATTATAGCCATTATTATGACCTTTCTCGTTCCGATAATGGCGCTCTATTTCTGGTATCGTGTCCGAATGCAGAAGAGCAAGGAAAGGATGTTGGCGATTGAGAAGGGAGTTGAGCTTCCTCCAGAGCCCGTACCTGTTGTTAAACCAGCTACGCCTCTGGATAGTCTGCGAAGAGGATGTGTATGCCTGGGTATTGGAGTGGCACTAATAATCTTCGCACTGGTCGCCGGTGTCTTTAAATGGTCTATATGGTTTATGGGCGGCGGATTAATTCTTACATCCACAGGAGCGGCACTGGTCATTTGGTATCGTATTGCAACCAGAAAGGAAGAGGAGTGAGAAATAGATTCTCTGTGTTCTCTGTGGTTCGAAAAATTTCCTTGACGATATGGAAAACGAAACAGATTTAATTTCAAGGGCCCTCGGCGGTGACGAAGATGCCTACCGAGGGCTTTTAGATGTCTATAAAGGTAGGATATTCAGTTTTGTGTATCGAATTGTAAGAAATTACGACGATGCTGAGGATATTACCCTTGGTACATTCATTAGATGCTTTAAGGCGTTGTCTTCATTTGACTGTAATAGGTCATTTTCTACCTGGTTATTCTCCATTGCCCACAATCTTACCGTAGACTTCTTGAGAAAGAGAAAGCAAGAGTATGAACTTCTCGATGAGAGGCTTCCGAGTAGGGACGATCTTGTTCAAGAATATGAAAGGGGTGAGCAATTGGGAAGCATTGAACAAGCACTTGTAAAACTTGCGCCCATAGACCGTGAAATAGTTATTTTTTTCTATAAGGAAGACAAGTCATACAAGGAGATTTGTGAAATTTTAAATATCCCAGTCACAACGATAAAAACTCGTCTTCATAGAGCGAGGGAAAAACTAAGGGATTTGGTGCGTAAAAAAGAGTGAAACTTTTCTCAAATTTTTTCGTATTACACAGTGATGAGACATAAAGAAATTGAAATATTGATACAAAAGAGTCTGGACCATGAGACGAACCAGAAAGAGGAGAGGACCTTGCAACTCCATTTATCTCATTGCCTAGCATGTCAACAACTTTATCAGGAGTTAATCCAGACTGAGCAGGCACTTACTGAGCTCGTTGAATTTTTCCCTCAACAGGATTTTGATGACAGAGTGCTGAGAAAACTTGGACTTGTGAGGTCTTTGGTATGGGCAAAGGCAGCGATGGTCCTGATAGGGGCATGGTTTGGGTCAACTTTGTTTTTGGTATTTTCACCCCTGACAAGAGGACTTCCTAATCGGGTTTTGACTTCAATACCTGCCCTTCTGCGTCTGTTGGATAAGGCTCAGCTTGTTCTCTCATCGTTTAGTCATATTCTTAAACCATTTGCGAAAAACTTGAATTACTCATTGCCTATTATCGCATTTATGTTTGCCATTCTTCTGGTATATTTCTTTAATAGAACAATAAAAAAGGAGATAGTATGCAGGGCATAGTAGCAATAATTCTACTGTTCATACAGATGTCAGGCCCATCGTCTTTGGATGCTAACAACGAATCAATACCATTTGCAGGATGGATGCCAGAAGTGGTTGTGACCGCTCGAAGATATAGTGAGGAAGACGATAAACCATTGTGCGTCAGAGATGCAGTTTATCGAGACGGCGAGAGTTATGCCTCTTATGCAGACTTTGACATGGCACCGCTCCTTGCCTACGCGGAGCCCGACAACGAGCCTGATTTCCTTCTCTGTGGCACCACCATCGGCGGTGATTTTATTGTATCTGAGGAAGATACGGTAAGGGAAGATGTTACTGTAAAAGGTGGTAATGCAGAGATTGATGGGTTAATTGAAGGTGACCTCGCGGTTATGGGGGGTAAAGTTGATGTAAATGGTATGATTGACGGTGATGTTGCAGTATTTGGTGGGAATCTTGATATATTTGGCAAAATCACTGGTGACGCTGCTATTTTTGGTGGTAATATTCACAACAAGGGGACTATTGAAGGAGACCTTTTTGTTGTTGGGGGAGGAGTTTCGCTTGATTCTGGTTCAGTAGTTGGAGGTGATATAAGTACTGTAGGTGGCAGTGTTGACCGCGATGAAAATGCCTCTGTTGGAGGCAAAATAGAATCACTCGAGCTCGGGAAAATCAATAAAGTTTTGCCACGAATTACCAGGGCGTTAAGATGGCGTGGGAGGTTCCCTGAGATAGGGATATTCACAAAACTATTTTCTGTATCTGGATTAATTGTGATTTATATTCTTGGCCTTTTGGTGCTACTTATATTCTCAAAAGCAATATATAGAGTTGTTAATAAAATCCAGGGTAGTGTATGGGTTTCGGTCGCCTCTGGTATTGGCATTGAAATCTTATTCGTTCCGTTGATTGTTTTATTTGCTGTTTCAATAATCGGCATCCCGATTATTCCACTGTTTATTCTTGCCATCTTAGTAGCAATGTTATTTGGGTTTTCGGCGAGTTCGGTTACTATCGGGGAGAGAATTAAAGAAAGCCTCAATTGGCAGACAAACAATCGTATTGGTATCTTCAGTCTTGGTTGGGTAGCGATAATGATTATCCCGATTGTAGGGTTATTTGTGCGTGAATTTGGTTTCGTTGGCTCGCTGATATTTTTCCTGGGATTGGCAATTCTATATGTAACAATCACAATTGGTTTGGGTGCAGTTATCTATGCATTGATAAAAAGAGAGAGATAACAATAGTTCTTTCGGTGAAAGAGAACAAAAATTATCACTACTAAATTAACTGAACTGATATTAACTGGGTGTCAAATTCAATCTGGCACCCAGTTTTACTTAACGATAAACGCCATTCAATTTCTTCTTTTTTCTTGACAAACAGCGCAATATGTGGTAAAATTGTAACCACAGAGTTCTTGATCTGATAGCCGCAACTTTTCCGTGCGGATCCTGTGGATAAGTTGCGTAAGATTCGTAACATTATACTTTATGCACGCAAGCTAAAGCTTGCGACTACCGCTCGTTACTGCCTACTGGTTACTATTCACTATTAACATGGAGGTTTTTATGAAAAGGGCTGTGATTGCAGTTTTGATATTTCTTTCCACATATCTTTTCGCGGGGGAGGTCTCATTTCCCAGAACACCATCGCTCTCACCTGATGGGAAGAGAATTGCATTCTCGTATGAGGGTGATATATGGGTTGTGCCAGATAGCGGCGGTAGAGCAGTAAGATTTACAAGCAAGGGGTATAATTTTAGACCTATGTGGTCACCTGATGGAAAATATATTGCCTTCAACTCCGACAGAAACAAAAACTTGGATGTATATATTATATCCCTTAACGACGGCTCCCTTAAGCAGGTTACTTATTATACGGAAGATGATATGTTACAGGGATGGGACCACCAGACAGGCAATATACTCTTTACTTCAAAGAGAGAACTTTCCCATCGTGGCGTCGTGCCATATACGATAGGGCTTACCGGGGGTAATCCCAAGCCTGTTATGGAGTTTATTGTGTCTGAGATGAGTGTTTCAAAGGATGGGATGATAGCCTTTACGAGAGGATATTACTCCTGGTGGAGAAAGGGATACAGGGGTTCTGCTTCAAGCGATATATGGATTTATGATGCGGGTAGTATCTATCTTCTATTTAAAGAGCATACAGAATACAATGATGGTTATCCAATGTGGGCAGATTCGGGTATTCTGTATTTTCTCTCTGACAGAAACGGCACTTCCAATATTTATAGGTATTCCCTTGTAACGCGCAAGCTCCAGCAACTCTCATATTTTGAGGACGATGGAGTGAGACACCCTGCAATAGACGGTGAAGGTGAAAGAATTGTATTTGAGAGAGGTTTTGATCTCTACATGCTTGATACCCGCACACTTGAGATAAAGGATATAGAGATAGAAGTGATAGAGGAGGAATGGAAAGATGAGTGGCTTACAGAATGCAAGGATATAAGCGAATTTGCTACATCAAATGGCGTGGTGGCGTTCATCCTACGAGGGGATGTATATGTGGGAGATACCTCGGGAGGCAAGGCAAGAAGGATTACTGATTGCACTGCCAGGGCGACGGATCTTGAGTTTGCAAAAGAAGGACAAGTACTGTATTTCGCATCCGATAGAGACGGAAATTATGATATATACAGGATAAAAAGTTCAGACAAGGATATGGAAAGGCTTGACCTCTCTTTATCCTTAAAGGATGAAAAGATAGTATCAACACCCTTTGATGAACATACACCTAAGGTTTCGCCTGACGGAAAGAAAGTAGCATTCATAAGGGATCGGGCAAAACTAATGATGTACGATCTTAAAAGAAAGAAAGAGAGACTATTGTCTGAGGAATGGAGAGTAGGCGAATATGAGTGGTCTCCTGATAGCAGATGGATAGCATATAGGGGGGAGAATTATATAGATGATATCTATGTAGTGAATGTTGAGACAGAAGATGTTTGGAACATATCAAAGCATCCCAATCCAGATATCTCTCCTGCGTGGTCGGGCGATGGGAGGATGCTTGCGTTCTCATCGAAGAGGGAGGATGGTGAATACGATATATGGTGGGTGTACCTGCGAAAGGAGGACGATGAAAAGACAGATGAGGATTGGAAAAGAGAAAGGGTGATTACAAAGAAAGATAGCATTTCTTGTGTGAAGATAGATTTTGAGGATATAGAGAAGAGAGTGAGGAGAGGAACAAAACTGCCAGGAGATGCCATTATATTTGCCATATCCTCTGATAATGAGAGATTTATATTCAGGAGCAATCACACAGGCAAGGCAGATCTCTATACTATTGAGAAGAAGAATGGTAACCTGAAGTCCTTAACTACTGGAGGCATGGAGCCTGAGCAGGTAGTGGTTGAGAATGATAATATATACTACCTCTCCAAAGGGAGGACGCGAAGAACGGATATGGAGGGCAAGGAACAGAAGGGGATAGATTTTAACATAAAAGAGAGGATACATATAAAGGCTGAGAGGGAGCAGATGTTTAGTGAGGTATGGAGAACGCTGAGGAACGAGTTCTATGATGAGAATTTTCATGGGGTTGACTGGGACAGTATGTATAATAAATATAAAGAGCAGGCGCTTAAGGCAAAACATCCATACGAGTTCAGAAGTGTGATAAGACTTATGCTGGGTGAGCTCAATTCATCTCATCTCGGTATATACAAGATTCGGGAGTCGCACCCACTTCCTACAGGTATGCTTGGGGCGGTATGGGACTATAATTACAAGGGAGAGGGTATTAAGATAAGGAAGGTTATAAAGAACTCACCAGCAGATAGAGAAGAAAGCAGGCTCTATGAAGGAGATGTTATATTAAGTATAGATGATGTAGATATTGGAAGGGATAACATATATAAGATTATGGAGGGCAAGTCGGATGAACTTGTGAGATTGCGGGTACTGGATAGGAAAGGCAAAAAGAGAGAAGTGCGGATAAGACCTTCAGATATAGATGAAATCGACAAATGTCTTTACGAGGAATGGGTAGATGAGCGAAGGGATATGGTGGCAGAATTCTCTAACGGAAGATTGGGATATATCCACATACCACATATGGGGTGGACGTCCATAGATAAATTCCAGCAAGAGCTGTACAGGCAGGGGCTTGGGAAGGATGGACTTGTTATTGATGTGAGGGACAATTCGGGTGGCTGGATTGCTGACCATCTCCTAGTGATGCTTGATACAAGGGCTCATTCTTATACGATCTGGAGAGGTGGCAAACCAGGTTATCCCGTGTCCGAGAGACTGCCTTACTATGTATGGCCAAAGCCCTCTATAGTACTGATAAACGAGAAGACAGTAAGTAATAGTGAGATATTTGCCCATGCATACAAGACACTCGGCATAGGTAAACTCGTAGGTAACAGGACGCAAGGTGGTGTAATCAGCACTGGCACGAGGACCCTGAGAGACGGAACAAAATATACAGTTCCAGGAAGGGGATGGTACAGGATAGATGACGATATGAACCTGGAGGGAGGAGGCACTGTTCCAGATTACTGTATATATAACCCACCATACGAGGACATACAACCTGCCGACGAGCAGCTGAAAAAAGCAGTAGAGATACTACTGGATGAGTTGAAGGAAAGGTAGGACTTTTCTACAAGATAATTCAATCAATTCTTAGGACCTTCGCTCCCCGAATTTTTCTCTCTTTGAGCTCGAGCAATGCCTTATTTGCCTCTTTTAGTGAGAATTCCTGAACTTCGGGTTTAATGGGAATTTCAGCAGCCAGTTTCAAAAACTCGCTGACATCTCTTCTAGCCACGTTAGCCACACTCTTTATCTCTTTTTCATGCCAGAGATGGGTTGGATAATCTAATTTTAAGAGATATTCCTTATCTATCTCCTCTTTGCGAATCGCATTAATAACAAGTCTTCCCCCGCTTTTTAAATTCTTTAAAGCTTCTATTACTGGCTGCCAGACCGGTGTGGTGTCAATCATGCAATCCAGTTTTTCGGGCGGTTTATCTTGAGTGTCTCCTGCCCAGATAGCTCCAAGTTCTTTAGCAAAATTTCTTTCCTGTTCACTCCTTGCAAATACGAAGACTTTAGAATTTGGATATTTGTGTCTTGCCATCTTAATTACAAGGTGGGCAGAAGCCCCAAATCCAGTAAGTCCCAGATTTTGCCCATCTTTGATGCCGGTTAATCGCAGTGACCGGTAGCCAATGGCTCCGGCGCATAGAAGGGGAGCTGCTTCTGAATCAGAGAATACATCGGGAATTTCAAAGGCAAAATCTTCTGAAACGGTAATATACTCCGCATATCCCCCGTTGACATCCCTGCCGGTTGCTTTGAAATTTTCACATAAATTTTCATTACCTTCAAGACAGAATTTGCAGTTTCCGCAAGCAGAATAAATCCAGGCTATCCCAACCCTATCCCCAATTTTTAACTTGCTTGCTTTACTGCCGCACTTTTTCACCCTTCCGACAACCTGGTGACCCAGAACAACCGGAAACCGTGGTGGGGGTGTTCTTCCCTCAATTTCATCCAACTCGGTATGGCAAACCCCACATGCCGAAACTTTTACTAAAATTTCCTTCTCCTCCGGAACAGGTTCTGGCAGATCTACCAACTCGAGCGGTCTCTTATTTTCTTTGAGATTGCATATTTCATTCAATACCATTGCCTTCATTTCCATCTACCGCCCTCTTTTATTTTATCGTGCCTTTCACAAAATTCGTAATCCCTTACTATTTACCTGTCTACCGATCCCTACGGATCCGTATGGACAGGTAGATAGGATTATCCCTACGGATCCGTATGGACAAGCACCCCACTTTTTAATTTCATCTCCACCTTGTAATCCCCTGTCATATAAGGAATTGCAAAGGCTATTTTGCTAAAATCTCCATTTTTGACCTGTTTTTTGAAGGGGTGAAGATGAAATTTTCTATTTTCTGTAGCCCACCGCTTTAGCAGTGGGGATAAAAATAGAATAACACCCACTCAGTTTTTAGCCTCTTTTAAGGGGCTTTATTAAACTGCCTTAAGGCATTCAAGGAGTTTAGACAACAGAAAACCAGGTCTCCAGTTCCTGTCTATAAGGGGTTCACGACTATGAGCGCCCCAGATAAAATGATAATAGAGTTGGTAAAAAACATGTGACATGGTGCTTTTCAACCCCTCCACCCTGTGGAGTAAGTTTTGCCACTCCACAGGGTGGAGGGGTTTGTTGAACAAAACGGTTAATTCCGTTTTTTCCACCCACCGCTGAAGCGGTGGGCTAATTAAAAACCCGGTCTCTTAGATTCCCAAACCTTCAGTTTTGTGAAGCCCTATAATATGTTCAATGATCAGCGATTTCATCTAACGTGATACGTGTTTGCGAAGTTGCTATTAGGCATTTAGGCGAAGCGTCGCAAATCCCTACGGATTCGTATGGACATGTTGTTAGCTGAAATTGAGCCTATTACATACCTACCAGCTGGAATTATTGTTTTAGCTTGCTCCCGTCAAATAGGTTATCTGAAAGCCCTGTGTTGATTGTTACCTTCTTAACCTCGGTGACTTCTCCACCTCCACCAAGAGCCTTTTGCATCATTTCCATCTGCGGTTTCATCATTTTCTCAGCCATCTTCCGCTGCTCCGGCGGCATTTCTTCCAACTGTTTCTGCATTTCTGCTAACCCTTCGTGCATTTCTTGTTCTTGTTCTGGAGATAGCTTTGAAATCCCTCCATCCATAGTCATAACAGTACGATAAGGAATGAATAGGCCGTTGACTTTACGGAAATCTTTCATTTCAGTAGTAGTTTTTATGGTTCTTTTCTTGCCTTTCTCATCCACACCTTCTATATCCATTTCCATCTTCCTGATAACCCAATCTTTGGCATCCACCCAAAGCTTACCGCTGATTCTAACTTTCTCCATCCCTTCCGGTTTAGCGGAACCCATCAGTTTAGTAATATCTTTGATGTCCAGGATATAGGTTTTATGCCCATCAATCTGCTCGGTTCCTACATATTGGGCCGGGGTAGTTTTCAAATTTTCTATCGTCTGATAGGGATTATAGTCAATTTTTTCTTTTGTCACTTTACCCAACACAGGGTTTTGTTCCCATTGGTATACACCATCATAGATAGTGACAAACTTTTTGCCCGTTATCTCCATTTCACACCGAGTTTTGCATATTGTTTTTCCCTCAATAGTTGTCCATTTCTGATAAGTTATATCCCTATCAGTGACTATAGTAATGTCCTTCACGCCTTTCATCTGCTTCTCATAGCTAGCCATACAATTCTGAATAACTTTCTCGGCTGTCATTTTCTCTGTTATTGAAGAAGCAGAAAGGACAAAGGGCACGATCATAACCCAACAAAATATATTGACCCTCATTTGTTCCTCCTTTTTCTGAGAGTTCTTCTAAAAAAGCCTGCCCTTCTCTATTTCTAATTTCTTGTCATTGTCATCACCTCCCTTCCAACCTGTCTAACGGGCTGATGATCTTGCCAATAGAACTTTCTCACCCACCTCTATCAAAACATTATTTAGCCTATCGCAAAAGTCGCTCCCGGCTAATGATTACACAGATATTCCCGACGAGGTTTTTTAATCCGCGTAATCTCAATGTTAATCAGCCTGCCCCGTTAGATGTTTACTATCTAACGGGGTGAATAATCAAGGGCTGAGTTTTACGAAGTCCTAAAACATTATAGCATTAAATATAGCAAAAGTCAAGGAAAAAACTCACCACAGATTCACCCCGTTAAATAATTCCAATAATAAATGTCTCCGTGTGCTTAAAACTGTTCTATTTAACAGGGTGAACCCCGTTAAATATTTACAAAATTAAGTACAAGTAATCATCTCTGGTACTTTATTTAACGGGGGAACC
>JAYENM010000227.1:0-2193 GCA_034722095.1 Caldifarciminota bacterium
TGTAACCCTGACCTTACTTGCGTTTATACATATTACATAATCTCCCATATCCACATTCGGGGTAAACTCTGGTTTCTGTTTGCCCCGTAATATTGTGGCAATTCGGGTTGCAAGCCTTCCAAGTATTTTCCCATCTGCATCTATTATATACCACCTCTTTTCCATAACACCCCCGGGTTAGAAAATTCTAAATCTCAAGAACCAAATTCTAAACAAATCCTAAATCTCAAATTCCGAATGCCAAAATAAGTCGTTTGTTTGGAATTTAGAACATTTGAATTTTGATATTGTTTAGGATTTAGAATTTCGTGCTTAGAATTTCTCATAAATTATACCTCATTTCTAAACATCCCTTCTTTCTTTTACCTCATATGCAGGTAGGGTTGGATTATAATTTAGATTAAATTTCAGTCGTTCCTCTCTTGATAGAA
The DNA here is from genome assembly GCA_034722095.1 of Caldifarciminota bacterium. Lineage (GTDB taxonomy): Bacteria > Hydrothermota > UBA3073 > UBA3073 > UBA3073 > UBA3073. The sequence goes on from JAYENM010000227.1 coordinate 432, forward strand.
AGTCAATTATCAACCTTCCGTTAAGGTGATCGATTTCGTGTTGTATCACCCTTGCGAGGAGGTCCTTTGCCTTGATATGTATTTCTTTGCCATTTATATCATATCCTCTTACATCCACACGAAAAGGTCTTTTAATTTGAATGAATGCCCCCGGTATAGAGAGACAGCCTTCCTCAAATATATCTTTGCCTTTACTTTCAGTAATCTCAGGGTTCACTATGTATAAAGGCTTCTGTCCAACATCAACCACAATAATTCTTTCCGAAATTCCAATCTGGGGAGCAGCAAGCCCTATCCCATTAAACTTCTGCATAAACTGTACCATAGAGGTTGCTATATTCTGCAGTCTCTCGTCAAATATTGAGACGAGGCTACTCTTTTCTTTTAATACAGGGTCAGGATATGTGCGTATTGTCAATTTCACTTTCAAGAAGAGATGATAAGATTGTACGAGCGAATTGCAATTCGCCCCTACTTACCAGTAGATATAATCTTTATCCCGAGTTCCTTCAGTTTTTCGTTCTCTATCTCTGATGGGACATCCTCCATGAGACCTGCGCCTGTGAGTGTCTTCGGAAATGGAATCACTTCCTGAATTGAATTCTTTCCTGCCAATATCATAAGTAATCTGTCCAAACCGATCGCTATCCCTCCATGTGGTGGTGTACCATAGGTCAAAGCAGAGAGGAAAAATCCAAATTCTCTATCCCTCTTTGCTCTGTCCATACCTCCTATTTCCATCATCCTTTCCTGCAGATCTCTATTATGGATTCTTATACTGCCCGACCCGAGTTCTATTCCGTTGAGAACGAGGTCGTACTGTTTCCCTGCTACCTTAGAGGGATCGTTGAAATCATCGGTCTTTGGCATTGTAAATATGTGGTGGCAGGGTGCCCAGCCACCTGTTTTATTATCCCATTCAAAGAGCGGAAAGTCTGTTACCCAGAGTAACTTATACTTCTCCCTTGGAGTTTTTCCTTCGAGTACCTTATTTCTGATGGCGCCGAGAGTCTCGAGACTTCTCTTCCAGTCACCCGCACAGAAGAGCACAGTTTCCTCTCCCCTTATTGAGAGAGCAGACTTTAACTCACCAGTAAGTTTCGAAGAGAAAAACTTTGCGATGTTGCCAGAGATTGTTTCCTTAAATGATAGATATGAGATTCTACTATTATAGTATTTGAGGGCGAACTCCGAGAATTCGTCAATCCTTTTCCTTGTGAGTAAGGGAACAGTTAATGCCCTCACAAACTTTACCTCTTTGAAGATTCTAAATTCGCTCTTTTTTGCTATTTTTGTAATGTCAGAGATATACACATCAAACCTCGTGTCAGGCTTGTCAGTTCCGTATTGCTCCATAGCATTTCTGTATGTGAGTCTCTGGAAGGGGACCTTTACTTTTAATCCAAGGATATTTTCAAAGATAGTCTGTATCATCCCCTCCACGAGCTCCATAACTTCTTCTTCATCAACAAAACTCATCTCAAGGTCTATCTGTGTATGCTCTGGTTGGCGGTCTGCTCTCTGATCCTCATCCCGGAAACATTTCGCAAACTGAAAGTACCTGTCAACGCCCGCAGTCATTAGTAGTTGTTTATAGATTTGAGGTGACTGAGCGAGTGAGTAGAATTTCCCTTTGAAATTTCTGGACGGCACTACAAAGTTTCTTGCTCCCTCAGTAGTCGTGCGTGTGAGACAAGGTGTTTCTATTTCAAGAAAATTTCTCTTCAATAGATAGGCCCTCACAGTGTTGATGAGTTTTGAC
>JAYENM010000228.1:0-11095 GCA_034722095.1 Caldifarciminota bacterium
CAGTAAGTAGGATATCAGATTATTAGCATACCAGGTGTGAATTCCTTTTAATCTGATACTCTGATTGGCTGATATTCTTCCTACTGATATTCTGCTCTTCTGGTATACTTATCTTGGTATGCTTCCTACTGATATGCTGATCGTCTGATACACTTGTTTTACCTGACCACCGATCACTGATTACCTGATCTTCTGGTATCCTTCCCACTGATACTCTGATTGGCTGATATACTCATCGTGTTCAATGCTTTAAAATTTGAACCCCACATCCAATTCAATACCTACATCCTCATAAAAGTTATAGAAGTGTGCATCCACAAATGCATCCCCCATAGAGAGTGCCCATACACCACAGGACAACCAGAGCCAATCATATCTTTTTGCAATATGGTAGTTGTAGTCGTTTTCTCTCCCTTCGCTCTCTGCATTCATTGCATATATGTGTTCTCTTACGGTAAATCCAAGACAAATTGTCTGGGCCGTTGCAAATATGATACCTTTTATATATTTCTCATTATAGAACTGTCCTCCCCCCGGAAGAATAGATAGAAGCATTGCCTTTGTTGGGGATTTGCCTTCACTGAACAGCGATGCAGGAACTATGAGCATAAGAGCAAGGAATATTCCTGTTACATTTCTATTCATAGTATCTATCTTTAAGATATTTAGAAACCCTTTGAATCTCTTTTTTTAATATATCTCTGCACTTTCTATAGTCTTCTATTCCTTTGCCTACAGGGTCTTCTATCTCTTCTGTCTTTTCGTTCTTTCCAAATTCACCAAGAAGGAAGACCCTCCCTTTTATATCCGGGTAATTTGAGATTGTCCATTCCTTCTGTGCTTCTTCCATACACAGGATAAGGTCATAATCATAGCCAAGGTCCTTTGTTATCTGTTTGGATAACTCTGTCCGTATCTCTATACCAATCTCATGCATAACACTTTTGGCAAAAAACGAAGGAGGAGAATTTTGTGTGGCGAATATACCTGCTGAATCTGTATATATAGTCTGCGGTGCTATTGTTCTTGCCAACCCTACTGCCATCGGGCTTCTGCAAACATTTGCAGTACACACAAAAAGTATTCCAATTTTTGTCCTGTGGGGCAGCATAACCTTATGTCCTATCTTTTTTTCAATCTCAAAGATGGAGACCTTTCCTTTCCGCAGTATGGTGAGTGGTGATACTCCGAGCACAGTTGATGGTATCTGTGATTTCGGTGGATTTCCTCCTATGATGTAATCTATATCGTTACCAAATACCCTTTTTATTTCTTTCGCATTTGAAAGCACTGGTAGACCTTCTACATTGCAACTTGTTGTGGCAAGCGGATTTGGATAATTCCGAAGAAGGATGAGTATGTGTTTCTCATCTGGAATCCTTATACCGACTGTGCCATTCTCCGCTGTGAATGGGATATCTTGTTTTACCTTGACGACAAGTGTAAGTGGACCTGGCCAGAAATATTGCGATAATTGAGAGGTAAGTTTTGATACCCTTGGTGTAATTGTCTCAAGATGGTTGGGTGACGGGATAAACATAATGAGGGGCTTGTTTCTTTTTCTGTGTTTTATCCGATAGATTTTCTCTATCGCCTCTTTATTTGTTGCATCGCATCCAATCCCATATACTGTATCTGTGGGGAAAGCGATGACTCCTCCATCTCTTAGTGTATTGATTGCTCTGTTTAGCCATTTCATATCAATCCTGTAGTCCGAGATTCTGCACGATTTGAAATCGTGCCTACATACTTTTTGGACGCAGATTTACGCTGTTAAATAATTACTGAAGTAAATGTTATCAATCACTAATAGCTCGCTATTTAACAGGGTAAATACTGATACCATAAATCCGAAATCCTAATTTCTAAATTCTAAACAAATCCCAAATTCAAAATTCCAATATTTCAAACTGTTTGGACTTCGGCGAGCTCAGTCGAGCCGAATTTGTAAAATTGGAGGATTAGAATTTGTCCATACGGATCTTGAGATTTAGAGTTTAGAATTTCGTGATTAGAATTTCTCATATTTATCTGTGTTCACCCCGTTAAATAACTCAAAGATAAACACCAGACTTATTAGTGCTGGAGCGGTTCTATTTAACGGGGTAAATTTGCGGTTAATACAAGGATTATTATAACACAAATATTGTAATTTTGCAAGTTTTTTTTGAGAAGTTCCATCTGAGGGTAAGAGTATGAGGCGGGGTCAGTTAAAGAAAGATTAAATTATGAGCATTGCATCACCATAAGAGTAGAACTTGTATCTCTTTCTTATTGCCTCGTTATACGCTTTCATAATGAGTTCTCTCCCGGCAAATGTAGACACCATAATGAGGAGGGATGTTTTTGGAAGATGGAAGTTTGTTACAAGGCAGTCAACGACCTTGAATTTGTACGGAGGATATATGTAAAGGTCTGTCCTGTCAGCGTCGGAAGATACCCTCCCATTTTTCGTCACGGTTTCAATTGCTCGAACAGTAGTAGTGCCAACAGCAAATAGCCTGCCGCATCGATTATTTATTTTTCTTGCAACATCTTCTCTAACCTCATAGTACTCGTCTTCCATTTTATGCTCTTCTATCCTCTCTGTCTTAATCGGTTTGAATGTCCCGGGGCCTGTATGGAGGAGTATCTTGAGTACTATAACCCCCTTTTTCTCAATATTTTGAAGAAGTTCTGAAGAGAGGTGTAATCCAGCAGTGGGAGCAGCAACTGCACCTGGCACCCTTGCATAGATTGTCTGGTATGATTCCTCATCCAGATCTACAGGGCTTCTTTTTATATACGGAGGGAGAGGAACCTCTCCACAAAGTTCAAGCATCTTCTGAGGATTAATTCCTCCCTCAACCTCAAGGAGTGTATGTCCATTCTCAAGATGTTTTAAGACCCTTGCACTTCCTTTATTAAACAATACACGGATGCCTGGCCTTATTCTTTTTCTCGGTCGTACAAATGCCTCAAAGACGCTGTTTTCTACCTCCCTGATGAAAAATACTTCTATTTTACCCCCTGTATCTTCTTTCTTTCCAAGCATTCGTGCCTTCACAACCTTTGTCTCATTCAAAAGGAGTATATCCCCTGGGTTTATATATTCCTGTATGTCAGAGAACATCCTGTGTTCTATACTCTTATCATCCCTATGTACCACCATGAGTCTTGCATCTTCTCTCCTCTTTTGGGGATACTGTGCTATCAGCTCTTTTGGAAGCTTATAATCAAATTGAGGGAGATACATAATAGTCATTGGTCATTGGTCAATAGTCATTGGTCAATCGGATTCTTCTTCCAGATATCTTTCAAGAATAAGGAGGGCAGAGATACTGTCCTTATCACCCTTTATCCCTTTCTTCTTAAGGATTACTTTTGCCTCATCGCTTGTGAATCTTTCATCCACAAGCCTGGTTTTTATTCCGAATTGTTCCTCAATCTTGGCAGCGAATTTTTTTGCATTTCTTGCCATCTCTCCTTTTTCGCCATCAAGTGTCAGGGGAAGGCCAATCACAATAAGTCCCACGGAGTATATATCTATAATACTCCTCAATTCTTCAAATATGTTCACTCTACTGATGCTCTTTAATGGTTGAGGAATTTTAAGAGGCCCTGAAATAGCCAATCCTACAGATTTTATCCCGAGGTCAATTGCAAGAATCCGCATAAAATGAAATTTTTACCACAAAGACACAAAGACACCAAGATTTTAGATTGCAGATTATAGATTGTAACAACAGCATTACCCCATCATCCCAATACCCCATTACCTCAATACCCCATTACCCCAATACCTCATCTCCCTTCTCTCTTTCCTGCCACCTGTCACCTAACACCCACCCTCTGCTTTGCCGCTACATGCTCTTTGTGTGTTCTTGAGAATATATGAGTGCCGTCTCCCTTTGCAACAAAATATAGATAATCGGTCTTTGCAGGATAAAGGGCAGCAAGTATTGCATCTTTGCCCGGATTACAGATTGCGCCGGGCGGTAAACCGGGATGTGTATATGTATTGTATGGAGAATCTACGGTAAGGTCCATATGTAGTAATCTATTCTTCCTTTCAGGCAGTATATATAGAATTGTAGGACAGCTTTCGAGTTTCCTGCCATTTGCAAGCCGATTGTAATACACGGACGAAATTATGGGCATCTCTTCTTTCACCTTTGCCTCTGACTGAATGAGTGAAGCAAAAGTAATAATCTCATTCAGCGTAAATCCAAGACTGTCCATCTTTGCCAACATAGTAGAATCAAACAGTTCAAAAAACCTCTTTATCATCATATTTATTACCCTTTCTGGAGGAATGGAATCAAACGCAAAGTAGGTATCAGGGAACAAAAAGCCCTCAAGTGTAGGTGCGTTTATACCAAATCTATCCAAAAGTGAGGAATCCCTCGCAAGGTTTATAAACTCTGCACTATCCATACCCGTATTGGTTTGGAATATTTCTGCAATATCAAAGATGTTCGTCCCTTCCGGTATGGTCACCTTTATATCAACAGTCTCACCCTCTACTATCTTTCTCAATGCATTCCTTAACCCACAAGGAGTTTCGAATTCGTATCTGCCTGCCTTTATTCTTTTGTCATTTCCTGTAATCCTTGCCCATACAGCAAACAAGACTGGTTGTTTTATAACTCCACTCTCATACAGCTTTTTAGCAACCTCCTTACATCCATCTCCATTTTCTATCTCGATATAGACACGATTTGGAGAGGAAATTATAAGGAATGATAAGAAAAGCATACTCATAGGCATTCTGTGCTGTCGGGAGTTTCCTCCCGACAGAGTTGAGTGTGTGTCAGCCTGCCTACCGCAGGCAGGGAGGTAACTCTCATATCCATACGGATCCTGTGGACGAGTCTGTGACCTGACACCACAATTGTGACTATTCGTCTAATTTTTGATATTTAATTTTTGATATACGTTCAGAGTGCTGTTTGTTATTTCAGCCGATTTTATATATCGCGTAACTACCCTCAATTACATCTATCGGTCTTGCCTTGACCTTTATACCTCGTAATGCGAATATCTCTATGGTTTCGGAGGGGCAATGGGTATAATATTTCTTTCCTGTTATAACTCTTGTAAATATCTTGTGGGGGAAACTCCATATAGAGTTTTTGTAACCCGAAATGATGAAATGCGAGGGTGAAATTCTTTCAATCACATCAATAACATCTTCAATTGAGATGGTTGTAAGTCCCCCTCCCATTATAAGCACATCAAAACTGTCTGTCAGTGATGAGATATCCTCACATCTGAATTCTGTAGACGAATAGTATGTTGAAGCAAACTCTATCATAGATTTACTTTTATCAATTCCAACTATTTTTGTGTTTGGGTATACCCTTTTTATTAACCTGGAGAGAAACCCAGTTCCGCAACAGATATCAACTACAGATAACGGGGGAGAGGGAAGGGAAGTAAGGAATCTATGGACTTCTTTTTCCCACTCTTTCCTCCAGACGCATAAGGGAGGGATGGTTCTGAAGGCACACTCGTACATATGAGGAAATTTGTATATATCCATCTACTTAACTACCTTCCTTACACACTCCTCCATCCAGTGTGTATTTTCTGCCACATTTTCCGCAAGTTGTTTTTCCATTGTCAAATACAAGTTTCTTGCCGCATTCGCATATCCATCCAATCCCTTTTGCAGGAACACCTGCAACGACTGCATAATCAGGAATGTCCTTTGTGACTACGGCGCCCGCCCCAATAAGCGCCCATCTCCCTATAGTAATACCGCATAGTATAGTAGCGTTTGCGCCAATACTTGCTCCTTTTTTTACAAGTGTTGGAATCCATTTTCCTCCTTTTGGATAAGGTGCTCTTGGATTGAGGTCGTTTGTAAATACCGCAGATGGCCCGACGAATACTCCATCCTCAAGGGTTACAAATGTATAGACGGAAACATTATTCTCAAGTTTTACGCCGTTCCCTATAATGGCGTCCTTTGCAACGAAACAGTTCTGACCAATCACACAATTTTCGCCTATGCTCGCTCCTCCCATAATATGAGAGAAATGCCATATCTTTGTCCCTTTACCAATCAATGCTCCATCATCTATCACTGCAGTGCTATGAGAAAAGTAGTCCATATACTCCCCCCTATAATAATATCAAATATCAAATATTAAAAATCAAAATTAAGTTGTACCACTAGACTATCGGGCTATTAAGCTATCACGCTATGACATCACCTGTAATTCAGACAGTGGAGTTAATCCTTGGAATTCACCCTTGGAGTTAATCCGTAAGGATTTTAGAATTCACCCGTTGCACTGCATCTCATATCCATATCCATACGGATCTTGAGACGGATTCTGTGAACGAGCCGTAGGGCCGTATGGAAAGGGTTTTATATAAAAGGCTGACGCCTTAATTCCAAAGGCTGACGCCTTAATTCCAATTTACTAAATTCATTGTGTTTTTTTCAACAGGGATTGAAAGAGATTTAAATTTTTTCCCTGCTATTTTGAGATATAAAAATTTATCTTGTTAATTTGCTGATATTTGTCTCAATAATAGTTTTTCGGTTTATAAGACCTTATTCTATCATTACTACTGTCTGAATCACAGGCTATGACATCTTGACTATAATCTACAATCTAAAATCTGTCCTTTGTACCTTTGTGGTAAAAATTATCTAAAATTGAAAAGACGAGAGTGGTTCAAAGAATGCTGGGCATCAGATGCCAGCCAGGATTAAAGCACACATCCCCCCAAGCATAGTTGATTTGAGCAATTTACTCGCACGGCTGAACGATATACTGTTTCTGTTTATCAGATAGAGAAGCACAACGAGTGGAATGTTAACAAGAAGAAGGACTGCAACAAGGTATGGTAATCCGTAGATGCCTGCTATGTAAGGGAAAAAACTGAATGCTATAAGAATGACCACCAGTGTATTCACAAGTTTTATTGTCTTTTTTATACCATAAACGAGTGGAAATGTCCGTGCATATCTTCTATCTCCTTCCATATCCTCTAGATCCTTTACAAGTTCTCTTGAAAGGTGGAGAAAAAACGCAAGTATAAAAGGTATTATCGTTGGCGTTATATACTTTGCAGCCATTCCACCATATACAAATGGAAGTCCTCCAAGAAATGCAACTGTAATGTTCCCCCGGAGTCCTCTTCTCTTCAGAGAGAATGAGTAGAGCAAGAGAAGAATAGTTACAAGTATAGCCATCTTGAGGAGCTGGAACAATGCAAGACCTGCGAGGGCAATTCCAAGTATACACAGGAATGAGGAGAGAATAACTACCTCCTTTCCAGATAACCTTCCAGATGGTATTGGTCTTTCAGGTCTATTTACCCTATCTATATCCTTGTCTGCAATATCATTTATGACGTTTCCTCCTCCTGTTATTAAAAAACAAGACAAGATGGCTAACCAAACTGTATGTGTGATACCCTGCTTGGTCAGTGCTGCACCTATAAGTACCGAAACTGCAGCTATCACTCCATTAAAGGGTCTTATTACCTCAATTCCTGCAATTATTTTCTGTTTCATTGGCAAAAGGTTAACGCAAGAATCCTGATAGATGCTTCCTTTGCGTCTCCAATTTTACAGTAATTATCATACCACAAAAACTGCAGAATGTCAAGTTTTTTAATTGAGGTTTCTGAAAAATACCCAGAAACCTCTGATTGAAGATTTCTACACGAGTCTGTGACCCGACACCAGACTCCCCTCTATGCCGTCGGGAGTTGCCTCTCATATCCATACGGATCCTGTGGACGAGTCTGCGACCCGACGGCAATCTATTTGTGTCAGGAGGGACACCAAAGGTCGCCGTAAGGCAACTCCTGACACCACGAATTTCCTTCTTCGTGGACTTTGTGTCTTCGTGGTAAGGTCTTTTGTCTTTTGTCCTTTATCTCTTATCCATACGGATCTCATACGAGTCTGCGACCTGTGGATATTCTCTTTAAATCCCTGTTAACTTTTTTCTTGACATTTCTATAAAATTGGGATATAATTATCTATAAAATTGGGATATAATTAAATGATGGTATCTTTGGGTATAGATACGTCTACATTTGCCATTGGTTTGGGGATAGTAAGAGACAACCAAACAGTCTATGATGTTTATTGTAACACGGCTAACCCTTCTGCAGATAGGATTCACACACTAATCTACAGAGCATTAAAAGAGAGCGGGTTATCTCTCGGAGACATAGACCTTTTTGCCTGTTCCATTGGCCCGGGTTCTTTTACTGGGTTACGGGTTGGTATAGCAACTGTAGAAGGATTGTCTTTTTCGCTCTCCAAACCTGTTTATAGTATTCCAACTTTTGATGCCCTCGTCTGGAGGTTCTCAGACTTCTGCGGACAGGTTGTGCCCATACTTGACGCAAAAAGAGGGGAGATATACACGGCAGTATATAAAGGAGGTAAACAGGTATTCCCCACGAGGGCAGTAGAGCCGTATGTTTTTTTCAATACGATAGAAGGACATACGCTATTTCTTGGCGATGGTGTGGAAATTTATAGGGATGTAATACTGGATAGATTTGGCGACAAAGCAAGTTTCTTAAATCCTAATATAGATTCACCCCGTGGAAGCGATGTTGCCTATCTGGGTATACTTTCGTACAAAGAAGGAAAACCTCACGATAACAGAATAGAACCTATATACATACATCCACCGAGGATAAGAAAAAAACGTAGTTAATTTTTACCATTAGTATGTCTGAGGGTATTTAGAAATAAAGCCAGAGATTACAGGAGCAGAAGTTCAAAGTATTTTGTGGGAAAGGTCTCCTGACCTTGATGACCTTCAGGCCATACGGCTCGTACGAGAGATGCCTCCCACAATTATAAAATCTGTGAAATTAATGGCTAAAACAGGAGGTAATAGCATTTTGTGGGTATCCATAGAACCGTCCCAGATGGGTATCTACGAATGCTAAACAGCCTCATGTCTCTTTAGGAGGACATATGTTGGGACTTCTTGTACTTGTATCGTTATCACCGATATACATAGCGAAGATAGATGGGATTATAGAACCTATGGCCGCTGACTACAGCGTAAGATGTATAAATGTGGCAGAGAACGAGGATTCTCCCCTCATAATGGAGCTTGACACACCCGGTGGGCTCGATGAAGCGATGAGAGAGATTGTAAAGGCTGAGTTGAACGCAGGTGTTCCAGTTATAGTCTATGTTACCCCATCTGGTGCGAGGGCAGCATCTGCTGGAGTGTTTATCACACTGGCATCCAATATTGCTGCTATGACTCCCGGGACAAATATAGGTGCTGCGCACCCTGTGGGTATAGGGCAACAGAAGGTCGACGAGGAGATGGTTGAAAAGGTGGTGAATGATGCGGTGGCATATATAAGGTCAATAGCAGAAAAGAGAGGAAGAAATGCGGACTGGGCAGAGAAAGCTGTGAGGCAAAGCGTCTCTGTAACAGAGAGGGAGGCACTTGAATTGGGTATTATAGACCTCATCGCGGATTCAAGGGAAGAACTCATCTCTCGCATAGATGGAATGAAGGTTAAACTACCGAACAGAGAAGAAATAATCAAGACAGAGGGGAGAAAGGTCGTTGAGATTCCCCAGACATTCAGAGAAAGATTCTTCTCAAAACTTGCCAATCCCAACCTTGCATATATATTTCTCATACTCGGTATCTACGGATTGATTCTGGAATTTTCAAGACCCGGTACATTTATACCGGGGGTAGTCGGGGCAATTTGTCTGCTTCTGGCGTTTTTTGCGTTCAAGATGCTGCCGATAAACTATGCTGGACTTGGATTGATAGTTCTTTCCGCTATATTTTTCGTCCTTGAGGTACTTACTCCTACATATGGTCCCCTTGCAATAGGAGGAGTCGTATCGCTTGTACTTGGTTCTATGATGCTTATTCGTTCAGAGGCAGCGTTCTTTCAAATATCTGTTCCTCTCATAATAACCACTGCAGTATTGATAGGAGGATTTTTTGTATTTGCGCTCGGAATGGCATTCAGGACTATGAGAAGAAAACCAACGACAGGAGATAAAGGTATCATAGGACAGGTTGGAAGGGTGAAGATAAGGATAGAAGGCGAGGGAGTTGTTTCTGTTTTGGGTGAACTCTGGAATGCAGAATCTGATGAGATTATAGAGGAAGGAGAAAAGGTTGAAGTTATTGGTGTTGAAGGACTTGTATTGAAAGTAAGAAAGAGAAGTGAGTAGGCAATAGTCCCGATGGAGTAGCTTCCCCGTTGAATAGCTTCGCTTCCACGGGGCATGCCGCACTCCACGGGATAAATCATTGGTTTACCCTGCCTGCCCTGTAGCGTTAGTGTACAGGGCTTGTCCTGTTGAAGCGGAGCTATTCAACAGGGCCTGCCCTGTAGTGATAATGTACAGGGTGAAATACGAACTTGTGAGCTTATTTCATCGGGGTCATTAGTCAATAGTCATTAGTCAATCGTCAATTGTCAATAGTCAATGCCGCTATGGTGGAGGGATGGCCGAGTGGACGAAGGCGCACGACTCGAAATCGTGTGTCCGATTTATCGGATCGGGGGTTCGAATCCCTCTCCCTCCGTAGATAATATAAAATCAGATAAAGATAGTTGTAGGCACAGATTCAATTTGTGCCAATCGTAACCGTGGTGTCGGGAGTTACCTCCCGACACAAAACACTCCATACTTGAAACTTATCAGCGGAAAGCAGTGCTGTTTTTCACACGAAATCGACAGAAAGGGAGAGAGGCGATTAAAGATTGAAGATTGAAAATAGTTAATTTTAGGGTAATAAAAGGCGGAAATATGACTATATTTATTGTAGATGATGAACCCTTAATACACAAGCTATTTGAGCATGTTTTCACGCTAGAAGGTTATGAAATCATCGGGCATGCGTATGACGGGGTGGAAGCACTACGGATTTATCGCTCACTAATATTATCGTACAGGAAACCCGATGTGATTATTATGGATCATCTTATGCCAAAGAAAGACGGTGTTGAAACAGCTGCCGAGATTCTTGATATTGACTCCTCCGCGAAGATACTGTTTGTAAGTGTTGATGAAGGCGCGAGGGAAAGGGCTTTAGCATTAGGTGCTATAGACTTTATTAAAAAACCCTTTGAG
>JAYENM010000229.1:0-11093 GCA_034722095.1 Caldifarciminota bacterium
TTGAATAGTATCATTATCAGAAAGCCAGAACTGCAAACTTCTCCTATCATTTATTCCATTCTTAACAGCACGCGTAATAAGCTTTGCGGCTGCATAACCCATAAATGCAACATCTGTGGGAGCCCTACCAAATCTGTGATTAAAGGCCTTTTCAAACTCCGGATATTTCCCGAAGTCTGAAAAAGAGGTGAATATAACGCAAGGTAAATAACTTACATATTCACCCACTACTCTCGGATAACCCCAGTCCTCCATACCAAAAATGATTGTCGAGCTGTTAAGCACTTCGTAGTATGCAAACTGAGATGCTATTGCGGGGATATCCGATTCGCTGGCAGAAACAAATATCGCATCTGTGTTCGTATCCCTCAAGGATAACATACTCTCTCTTAGATTAGAAGACCCTGGGGTGTAATAAAAAACATGAACAATTTTGCCACCTAATAACCCTATCTCCTCTTTAAACTTCCTTGCTATTCTTCTTCCATAGGAATCGTCAGAAGCGAGTATTGCAATATCATATGGTTTTATATCTTTCATTATATAACGGGCAAGCGCTATTTCTTCAACATCGAGAGGAGAATAAAGTTTATATATGTACTCGCCTATGGATGGCAATCTTTCTTCTGTCGCCGTAGGTGAGAGCATCGGGACGCCTGCAAGTTGTGATACACAGGCAACAGGAATAGCTGTATTTGAGAGTAAGGGACCTATTATACAGGTTACTCTATCTTTAAATATTGCTTTTTTCACTGCTTCTATTGCCTGTATTGGATCTGCATCTGTATCGTAAACATTTGCTTTTATTCCATCGAGACCAAGAAGAACGCCATCTCGCATATCTTCTCCAAGCGATCTATATCTGGGTTCGTAAGGAATTAGTATGCCACATAAAAGGGGTTTTTTCTCTAATTTAGGATATAGGACAATTTTTTCTCTTATCTTTGCACAACCCGCTATTATAATTATTAAGAGTATAAGCACATATTTTTTCATGGATTCTTTTTCACAATCACTTGATGTATTCTCTGGTCGGTTGCTAATATAATTTTGAATTGTATACCATCAATAACAAATGTCTCACCCTTTGTTGGAATTCTTCCCAGTCTCCTGCATAAAAGACCTGCCAGTGTGTTTACGTCTTCCTCATCAAAGTTTGTCCCGAGAAACTTATTGAATTCATCCAGTTCTATCCTTGCATTAAAAAGAAAAGAACCATCTTTAAGTTTTTTATGAAGAAAGATATCCCTGTCAAATTCGTCCTGCAGTTCCCCTACTATTTCTTCAACAATATCTTCTATTGTAACCAAGCCACATACACCTGCATATTCATCAGTTACAATTGCTATTGAAACATGTGCAGATTTCAATTCTTTCATTGCCTCGACAACAGGTTTCGTTTCCAGAATAAAATAAGGCAACCTCACTACCTCAACGATAGGGGTGCAACTGGATTTTCCTTTAAAGCGTAATATATCCTTTGCATGAGCAACACCAATAATATCATCAATAGACTCATGCCGGATTGGAATACGCGAAAAACCTGACAAAACCATAAGATTACGTACATCTCGAACAGTCTTCAGTGCGTTGCTTGTCACCATCTCTACCCTTGGAACCATAATCTCACCCACTTCTTTATCTCCCAATTCGAAGACTCTTTCTATCATTATCTCCTCATCCTCTGTAATTAATCCTCCCTCTTCGCCCATTTTTATAAATTCCTTTATTTCGTCTTCAGACTCGGGGTGCGTTCTATGAAAAAGTCTTTTTTTAATGAAATCCATTATACCCATATCTAACTGATTATATAAGAAATTAGTTTGTTAGTCGGATAGTTTGTTAGTTGGCTTGATTCTAACAAATCTACAAACCAACCAACTAACTTTCTATTCTTCTGGTTTATCAACGTATAATCTGGGATAACAGCTAACACATCGTTTCACCAGGTCTTATGCCCGGTATCTCTTCCGGCACAGATATAACTCCTCCTGATATGAGAATATTGAATGCCTTTTCTACTCCAAATGGCAGAAAGATAAGCTCATCTTTCCTCGCAAGTATATAAAAACCTGTAGTTATATTTGGTGTAGTTGGAATAAAAAGTGATACAAGATATGTATCATCTTTTTTATATCCTTTCTCATTGGTAACAAAGCCAATGCTGTATAGCCCCTTCCTCGGGAACTCAACTAAAACTGCCTGCTTAAAAGCACTTCTGTCAACAAATAATGCATTAGTAAGCTGTCTCGCCCCCGAATATACACCTCGTATAAGCGGGATTCTTTTAAGAAACCACTCAAGGAGCCTTAATGTACTCTTACCAAGTAATGATGTAGCGAGAAATCCGACAAGGTATACAAGGAGTATTACCGCAAAAAATCCAAGTAGCGCAATTATATATTCTGGAAGCCCTGAAAGTTGTGGGATCCTGGAAAATACACCAGAGAGTATACCACCGATCCGT
This sequence comes from Caldifarciminota bacterium, assembly GCA_034722095.1. Taxonomy (GTDB): domain Bacteria; phylum Hydrothermota; class UBA3073; order UBA3073; family UBA3073; genus UBA3073. The sequence goes on from JAYENM010000229.1 coordinate 2,468, forward strand.
GTGGTAAGATACCAGATTACAAACAGGGTTAAAAATAGGGGAATAACTGCTGCAAGTCCCAGAAGGAATCTATTTTTAATACCTTTCATCATATATTTTCGTATTATACCATAACTCCAGTAAAAAGTCAAGCAAAAAGTAACCACAGAGTGCACAGAGAATTTTTGTTTAAAAAAGGCAAAGGCTCTGCGCTCTCTATATTCAATCTCTTAACCCTATTTATCACTGACTAAATTAAAAAATCCTATGAAAAATTTGAGCACACAGAGAATAAAATAAAAAATGTCTCCCTCCCCAGTTAGATATTCACTATCTAACGGGGTGAATGACCTCTGTGGTTTATAATTTTCTATGCAATCAAGCAAAAAGTAACCAAGATAATTATGCCTCAATTGCCAATTGTCATTAGCGGGCTTCACCAATAACATAGAGAAAGTTTGCCTTTTCTCATAACAGCGTAGGAAAAGTACTTAACCCAATCACCGAGAAGGATAAAATCCTTACCGTCTAATTTTCTGTGTATCGGAATATGTATGTGACCAAGGATAACCGCATCAATATCCCCCTGGAGTATCTCTCCTGCAATGTCATACAGTTTCCTCCATCTAATAGTCTTCTTTTTTGAATTCATTCTGGATATCCTTGAAACAAACGATGCAATCTTGTATGCGAGATCCGGATGCAGAAGATAGAATAAAGCTATAGCAATCCTGTTTCTTAAAACTAGATTCATAGGGTCAAATGAAATCATCGCACTGCCATGGGCAATGTATACCCTTTTACCCTGCAAGAGAACATCCTCTGAAGATTTGTGTACGGATATTCCAATTGACTCAAAGAACCTTCCCAACCAGAAATCGTGATTACCCGTAAAATAATGCACCTGTACGTGTTTTTCTGTTAGACATGATAACTGCCTGAAAACTTCGTAATATTTCTTGGGTATCTGTGTTTTGTACTCAAAATAGAAGTCAAAAAAATCACCAACTATGTAAAGCGCAGATGCCGTGGGGGCTATGTAATCAAAAAACGAAAATAGTTTTTCTATCTTCTTGTCTTCGTTCTTCTCTCTACCTAAGTGCTGATCAGAAATAAAATAAATTGTATCTCTCATTATTTTCCTATGCAAAATTGACTGAATATGGATTCAAGCACCTCCTGCCTTCTTATCTCCCCTGTCATCTCTTTAAGTGAGTCTATAGCAGATTTAACATCGTATACTGTAAGTTCAACTGTATCTGAACGAAGAGCATCTTCAAGACTTTGCTTGACCCTGTTTAGTATGTTTATATGCCTCTCTCTCAATATAAAAATATCCCTGGATAAGGAGGAAAATTCGTTTCTTACCAAATCCAGCAGTTTTTCAATATTCTCTCCTGTCTTGGCAGAAACGGATACATTTCTGAAGGGAATTTCATACTTTCCATTTTTCTTAATATCGCGCTTATTGAGTACAGCTATTACATCTCTGTGCTTCAATAAATTTATGAATGCAATGTCCTCTTCGTTTAAAGGCTGTGATTGGTCAATTACCAGGAATATAACATCACCACCACTTATAACCTTTCTCGCTCTATTTATTCCCTCTACCTCAATCTCATTCTGAGAGTTTCTGATTCCGCACGTATCCAGAAATGTCATGCATATGCCATCTATCTCTACTGTTCCTTCTATTATGTCTCGTGTCGTGCCCGGAATTGGAGTAACAATAGCCTTTTCCCTCCTAACGATTCTGTTAAAAAGACTGGATTTCCCAACATTTGTTCTGCCCACAATTGGAATACTTATTCCATTTCTTATAAACCTCCCATATCGGGCGCCTTCAAGGAGTGTTTCTACCTGTACTTCTGAATCTTTAATACTGACATATATGTCTGTTTCATCCACAACTACATCCTCGGGAAAGTTAATGAATGCCTCTATTAGCGTTTCAATTCTTTCAAGAGATTCCTTTATCTTATTAATTCTTTTGGAGAATTGTCCTTTCAGGGATGAAAGGGCGCACTGTTGAGCCTTCAGAGACCTGGCGTTTACAATGTCTGCTATCGCCTCTGCCTGTATGAGATCAATTTTGCCATTTAAAAAGGCTCGAAGGGTAAACTCTCCAGGATTTGCAAGTCTTGCACCCTCTTTTAAAATAGTCTTAAGTATTCGATTTGCATTAACTCTTCCTCCGTGACAGGAGATCTCGATTACATCCTCCCCAGTATAAGTATGGGGTGACCTCATAACTGTAAGTAGGACCTCATCAATAAGGCTGTTGCCGTCATATATCTCCCCATGTATGACCCTGTGACTCTTAAGTTTCGACGGTAATAACCTTCCCCTGAATATCTTATCGGTGAGATCAAGACTTGTGTCTCCTGATATCCTTATTACAGCAATCCCTCCCTCTCCAGGAGGTGTAGATATCGCAGCAATAGTATCCATAAAAAGGCAGTAATTAAGTCATTAAGTAATTATGTCATTGGCTCTCTACATTATTGAGTAATCGGTCATTTAATAACTTAATGACCTAATAACTCAATAACTTCACTATTCATATACCTTTGCCTCTTCTTCCCCACGAAGGACACGCAAGGCACCCATTGCGAGCGCTTTCATCTCATCCCCGCCGGGGAAAACGAAAACTCTCGCAATAAAATCTACCCTCTTTCTTATCAGTTTTACAAAAATATCATCGTATGCAAGACCACCAGAAAGTACTATTCCCTGAACATCACCACACAACACAGTAGCACATACACCTATCTCCTTTGATATCTGATAAGCCATAGCTTCATACAAAAGTTTTGCTTTCTTATTGCCCTTGTTTATCATCTCTTTGATCTTTTTTAGATTGTTTGTCCCGAGATATGCAATCATTCCTCCCTTACCTGTTATCTTTTTTTTCAATCCATCCTTTGTGTATTTGCCGGATAATGCGAGCTTAACCAAATCCCATACAGGCAAGCTTCCGGAACGCTCAGGCGTGAAAGGACCTTCTCCATTCAGGGCATTATTAACATCAATGACTTTTCCTTTTTTGTGCGCCCCAATGGATATTCCACCCCCCATATGGGCAACTATCAAGTTTATCTCCTCGTATCTCTTTTTTAACTCCTGTGCAGCAAGTCTTGCTACTTGCTTCTGATTGAGTGCGTGAAATATACTTCTTCTTTCTATATCGGGCATCCCAGAGATTCTGGCAATATCATCAAGCTCATCCACTACAACAGGATCTACAATAAAGGCAGGGATTGCAAGCGGAGATGCAAATTCGTATGCTATAAGACCCCCAAGATTTGAGGCATGTTCTCCCTGAATACCTTTTTTAAGGTCGTTCAGCATCTTATTATTCACCCTATAAGTGCCGCCGGGTATTGGTTTGAGTAATCCCCCTCTTCCCACAACAGCGTTGATAGAGCCACAAGATATACCTTTTCCATCAAGTGTGGATTTAATGACCTCACATCTCCAGGCAAACTGGTCTATAATTTTAGGGAACTGTGCCAACTCCAGAGGAGAGTGGTTTATGTTTGCATCAAATATGCAGGATTTGTCATCAAAGAGGGCGCTCTTTGTACTGGTGGAACCGGGATTTATAACAAGTATTCTATACATAGGACCCCCTGTACCAAGGAGAAACTTTTCTCACACAGAATTACTCTCAAGGGATGAATTGAAAATATGCAGGGAATTATAGTACAAATGGAAGAAGATTTATGGTCCAAATTGGTTCAAGAATCTCATGTCATTTTCATAAAAAAGTCTGATATCATCTATTCTGTATTTTAACATCACAAGACGCTCAAGCCCCATACCAAAAGCAAATCCCGTATACTCCTTTGGGTCATATCCAACATTGTAGAAAACATTGGGATGCAACATACCACACCCAAGCACTTCTACAAATCCTGTGCCCTTACAGACCCTGCAACCCTTTCCCCTACAGACTGAACACGATATATATAACTCTGCGGACGGCTCGGTAAACGGAAAGTAACTTGGAACGAATTTTGTTTTTGTATCCTCACTAAAAAACTGCCTGGCAAAATATATGAGGGTCCCCTTGAGCTGTCTGAAGGTGACGTTTCTATCTACACAGAAACCCTCTAACTGGTGAAATACGGGCGAGTGAGTTGCATCGGGCGAATCACGACGATAGCACTTACCCCACGATATTATCTTGAGCGGTGGTTTTCCTCTCTCCATCACCCTCACCTCTACGTTTGTGGTTTGAGTTCTGAGAAGCCGCCCATCCTCCAGGTAAAATGTGTCGTGTACATCCCTCGCCGGGTGGTATTCTGGTATATTAAGCGCTTCAAAATTGTAGTATTCTGTCTCTATCTCGGGGCCCTCCACCAAACTGTATCCTATTCGGGTGAATATATCACATATCTCATCGGCGCATATGGTTATCGGGTGTCTCCTTCCAATCCAGGGAATTCTTCCGGGCAGGGTAATATCAATGTCCTCCCTCTTTATATCTTTATCCTTCAGCTCCTTTTCCTTTGCAGAGATAGCATCTTCAATCTCTTTTTTTATTTCGTTTGCAGTTTTACCTACGATTCTTTTTTCTTCTTCTTTAAGTCTGCCTATTCCCTTGAGAATCTCAGTGAGTTTTCCCTTACGTCCCAGATAGAATATCCTAATTTTTTCTACATCCTGTAGAGACGATGCCTCATTAATGCTGGAAAGGGCATTTTGCCTTATTTTACGCAGATTGGTTAGCATTTTTTGAAATATCAACGAGAGTTTTAAACAATACAGTATCCTCTGTGGGAAGTTCAGAGAGAATCTTACGGTCTATCTCAATGCCTGCCTTTTTAAGCCCGTATATAAATTGACTGTAAGACAAACCATACTGACGGGATGCAGCATTTATCCTGCTAATAAAAAGCCTTCTCATTTCTCTCTTCTTTGCTCTGCGGTCTCTATATGCATACGAAAGGGATTTTGTGACTGCTATCTTTGCAGTACGATACAGCCTTGATCCGGCTCCCCAGTATCCCTTTGCGAGTTTTAACCACTTTTTCCTCCTTCTTCTTGTTTTTGGACCTCCTTTTACTCGTGCCATGCTACCTCCTTAAATAGATCAGGTCATTAGAAATTGGACATTGGTCATTAGTCATTGAACATGAGTCATTCTGTCATTTTTCCTTTGACTGTCTGATTACGCGATCACCACCTTGCTGGGGACTCGTTAGCTAACGAGCGCCTTTCTAACCCTCTTCGCATCTGCAGGTGCAAGAGGAATAGAACCTCTGAGCTGTCTCTTTACTTTCCTACTCCTCTTTGAGAGGAGATGATTTCTACGTGCTCTATGCCTCATTACCTTTCCACTAGATGTAATTCTGAATCTACTTCTTGCAGCCTTCTTAGTCTTTAATTTTAACATTTTTCACCCCTTTCACAGGAATAAATTGCATAACCATCTGTCTGCCCTCCATCTTTGGAGGCAGTTCCACCTTTGATATGTCAGATAAATCATCCACCATTTTCCCAAGTATCTCTTTCCCTCTATCACGATGCACTATTTCCCTTCCCCTGAAAAATATCCTTACCTTTAACCTATTTCCATTTTCAAGAAACTCTCTGGCAAACTTGAGCTTGGTGAGATAATCGTGCTCCTGAATCTTGACTCCAAGCTTAAGTTCCTTCACCTTTATCGCCTTTTGTTTTTTCTGTTTTTGTTTCTGCTTCTCCTGATAGAGGTATTTACCGTAATCCATTATCTTACAAACAGGAGGCCTTTCATGAGGCGCAATTTCCACCAAATCAAGACTCTTTGACTTTGCAAGATTCAGGGCTTCATCTCTGGATATTACTCCGACTTGATTCCCAGTATTATCTATCAACCTAACTCTGGGTATCCTAATTCTTTCATTGACTCTTACTCGCTTCACATTCCTCCTTGGTAAATTACTAAATACTAAAATCTTCTATCAGTTGCTTTTCTTTTCTATTTCTTCTTTTAGTAACGATACGAAATCTGACACGCTTATTCTGCCGATATCGCCCTTATTTCTCGACCTCACAGATATGCACCCGGAATCTATCTCTTTTTGTCCTACTATAACCATATACGGCACCTTTTCTATAATTGTCTCTCTTATCTTGAGAGATAATTTTTCATTCCTGTCATCAGTTTCTGCCCTTATACCAGCAGAGGTAAGCTTTTCTCTTATGCTTTCTGCAAATTGATTTATTTCTGAGGTAATTGGTAGAACCTTAACCTGCAGAGGAGCAAGCCACAGGGGAAATTTGCCCGCATAGTGCTCTACTAATGTACCTACAAATCTCTCTATAGAACCTAAAATAGCGCGGTGTATTACAATGACACTATGTTGTTGTCCGTCCTCTCCCATAAATTTGAGATTAAATCGTTGGGGAAGATTAAAATCAAACTGGATCGTGGTTGCTTGCCATTCTCTCTGCAGTGCATCCAGTATCTTTATATCAATTTTTGGACCATAGAATGCTGCCTCGCCCTCCTTTTTCTTGTAGGAAAGTCCCGTCTCTTCGAGTGCGCTAATGAGTAAGGACTCTGCATCTTGCCAATCTTTTTTATCCCCCATATACTTATCTTTCTCATTTATATCCCATACAGAAAGCTCAACCTTATAATCCCTAAAACCAAATGCGGAAAACATATCTCTTGCAAGCTGTACAACCTCGACAAGTTCATTCTTTGCCTGAGAGGCCATACAGAATATGTGTGCGTCATCCTGTGTGAATCCGCGAACCCGTAGAAGTCCGTGCAAAACTCCACTCTTCTCATACCTATAAACCGTGCCAAGTTCAGCTAATCTTATAGGAAGCTCTCTATAACTCCTTCTCTTCTGTTTATATACCTTCATATGGAATGGACAGTTCATTGGCTTTACAAGATAACTCTGGTTATCTTTTTTCATTACGGGATAGATAAGATCACTGTAGTAATCAAGATGGCCTGACTGTTTCCACAACTCAGTTCTCGCAATATGAGGGGAAAGGATAAAATCGTATCCTCGTTTTTTATGTTCATCCCACCAAAAGTCCTCTATTATCTTCCTTACTATCATTCCACGAGATAGCCATACAACCAGTCCTGCTCCTATTTCCTCATCCATCATCCACAGACCCAAATCAGACCCTAGAGTCCTGTGGTCTCTCTTTTTTGCCTCCTTTATCCTTTCAAGGTAATTTTCAAGTTCCTCTCGTCTTTCGAATGAGACACCATATATTCTTTGCAACATCTTCCTTGTCTCGTCTCCTCTCCAGTATGCGCCAGAAGAAGCTGTGAGTTTGAAAAATCTTATTCTCCCCGTGGACGGTATATGAGGTCCCTTACAGAGGTCAATAAACCCATTGTTTTTGTATATAGAGACAGAACCTTCAAGTTCCTGAAGAAGCTCAATTTTATAATCTTCATTAAACTTCTTAAAAAGTTTGATAGCATCGTTTATACTTAGTTCCTCTCTTTTGAAAGGAAGATTCTCTTCTATTATCTTTTTCATCTCTTTTTCTATTCGTGCAATCTCCTCAGGAGTAAATGGCTTTTCCACACCAAAATCATAATAGAATCCATCTTCTATTGCAGGGCCTATAGCAAGTTTTGCATTAGGATAAAGTCTCTTGACCGCATATGCAAGGATATGCGCGGTTGAATGCCAGTAGATCTTTCTACCTTCTTCGTCTCCAGGAGTAAGAAATCTCACCTCGGCATCCTCCGGGAGTATGTAAGAGAGGTCTCTAACCTCTCCATTGACGATAGCAGCAATAATACTGTCATTATCAACCACATCCGCTAACCTTATTCCCTTTTTATATATCTTCGGTTTTTTCATTGCTGTGTCAAAAAACCGCAGAGGTCACAGATGAAAAGTGATTAAGAGATTGAGTTAATTGAGTGATTAAGGTGTAGGCGATCAAATTAACTTAATCAACTGAATTAACCTAATTCACTAATTTATTGTTCTCTGTGGTTAACTTTTTGAATTTTACTAAAAAAATATCTGGGCGGTACTGGATTTGAACCAGTGACCTCTTGCATGTCAAGCAAGCACTCTAAACCAACTGAGCTAACCGCCCGAAACTCTATCTGCGTTCATCCGCGGTTCACTTTTAAATGACGCAGATTTACTCCGTTAAATAAAATCGTTTTAGTAATCACTCTAGCGTCTATTTCTGCGTTATTTAACGGGGTGAACGCTGATTATATAGATTTCAGATTTTAGTATTGTTCACCACAAAGGACACAAAGAACACTAAGATTTTAGATTACAGAAAAAGGGAAAAGGATAAAGGATAAATTACCTAATAACTTAATGACCCAATAACCCAGTTACCTAATTACTCAATAACCTAATAACCTATTGACTATCTCTATCCAGCACTACAAGCGGGCGACCGGGGTCGAACCGGCGACGTCCAGCTTGGGAAGCTGACATTCTACCACTGAATTACGCCCGCAACATCTCTTGTTAAACCTGTATGATTATACAACAAAATTTAAGTTTTGTCAAGTAAATTTTTCGAACCACAGATTCACCCCGTTAAATATTTACAAAATTAAGTACAAGTAATCATCTCTGGTACTTTATTTAACGGGGGAACCACAGAGAATTTTTGTTTAAAAAGAGTAAAACCTCCTTGCCCTGTT
>JAYENM010000230.1:0-11073 GCA_034722095.1 Caldifarciminota bacterium
CATAGGCTATAATATGGTTATATTCCTTGCAGGGCTTCAGAATATTCCCCGTCACTATTATGAGGCAGCACAGGTGGACGGTGCAGGCAGATTTGCTGTTTTCAAAAACATAACCTGGCCGTTGCTCTCTTCAACTACATTTTATGTCCTTATTATGACTACCATAATCTCCTTTCAGGTTTTTGCCCCTGTATGGCTTATGACAGGGCCCCCGGCTGGAGGTCCACTTGGGACAACAAATGTGCTTGTCTACTATCTTTATGATACGGCATTCAACTACTCAAGCTATGGATATGCAAGTGCACTCTCTATGATACTTTTCCTTATAATATTGACTCTTACAATAGTACAGAGGAGAGTGGTTGAAAGCAGGGTCTATTATGAGTAAAAAACTGATAATATACATAATTCTGACAGTAGGTGCAATTCTTTCTCTACTTCCGTTCTACTGGATGATAGCTACATCTTTAAAGACGCCCATTGAGGCAGTTCAGTTCCCACCAACCTGGTACCCAACGCATCCAAGACCTGAAAACTACACTGAGGCATGGAGAACTGCTCCATTTGGCAGGTATTTCTTGAATACAGTATTTATAGCCCTTACTACCCTTATGGGTGTCATAATTACTTCAGCCCTTGCAGCATACGCATTTGCCAGAATGGAATTTAAGGGCAGGGAAGTACTGTTCACTGTGTTTCTGGGTATGATGATGGTTCCTATGCCAGTATATATAGTTCCCGGATATCTCATACTTGCCTCATTTAAATGGGTGGATACATATTATGCCCTTATTATTCCCTGGACGGTAAATGTCTTCTCTATATTCCTTTTAAGACAGCATTTCAGAATCATACCAAAGGCATTATATGATGCTGCTACTGTAGATGGCTGTTCGGAACTTGGGTTTCTCTGGAAAATAGCTATGCCTCTCTCTAAACCAGCAATTGCTACAATATCAATATTTTCTCTCCTCGCTTCGTGGAACTCGTTTATATGGCCACTTGTTATGACAAATCGTGACACGATAAGACCCGTTCAGGTTGGTCTTGCATATTTTATACAGGAACAGTCAACTAACTATACACTGCTTTCTGCTGCGTCTACCTTTGTCATCCTTCCTGTCGTTATACTCTTTTTCTTCTTCCAGCGGCAGATAATAGAAAGTCATATGAAATCAGGAATAAAGGAGTAATGAAATTTGTGATTAAGAGATAAAAAACTTGCAATTTTGGAATTTATGGGTTATAATAAAATAAGGTAGTGATTTTTAATAAATCATTGATATTGTCAGCCTGATTAAGATAACGGAGTGTTTATACTTTAACGTTTGAGATTTTACAAATATGCAGAGCAGTCTTTGCATATCCCCCGAGAATGAGGATAAAATAATCTCCAATCTTTTTACCGCCTGGCAACGGGAAAAGGATAAGAAGAACCTTATTCTATACATACCACGAGAGAAAATAAAGACCTTTCCCAATATTTATCCATTTGGTGTTCTGGGCGTTGATTGGCCTGGTATTCTTGAAACTGTAGCAAGTGTTGTGCATAATATGGATTGGAACCTTTGTTATATTCGTGGGTTTACTTTAACCTCCGATAGCAAGAAACTCTTTATATTCCTCTTGGGGGTAGAGGTGAATTCTGCTGAGATGTTTCAGAAGTTCAACAGAAATAAAGATCATATAAGGAGGACCCTGGAATTGTTAGCAGAAAGTAAGATGGGAGACAAACAAAGGGTATTGTTGAAAGAGCTTAGAAAATTACCTAAACTTGAGGAGACTTTACAATGCTTGAGAGAATTAACGGGAAGTATACTGGAGGAAGAGCTTGAGCAAGAGGCTTTAAAGTTCTTTGCCGGCAGAACAGAGGAATATCTTGAAAAGAGAGCCACAAGACATCTTGCAAAACAGATTTTTACAAACTATAAAATAAAGAAGAAGGTAAGAAATTCTGGAGGGATGCCCCAGGTGAGTGTCGATACATTTAAGATAAAAGATGACTTATTTACGGGTGTATCTGTTGCAAGTTTTCTGAGAGACCTTTCATTAACAGATTGTCTTGCGATCATAGAGGATACGTTCCCTGGGAGCACTATTGTATACAGTCATGAATTTATTACTTACGATGGCATAGCAAACTACAGAGTGGAACTTAAGGGTAAAAAAGACAGGACAAAATTAGAGAGAGCACTCAGAGATACGATGAGAGGCAAAAGGACAAAACGCTCGTTATTTCTTGAAAATATAGGAGGTATTGAACAGTACGCAAGAATAATAATTCCTCATCTTTTAAAAGAGTTTTCTGTATCAGGCATACCCCAGGTATTTATCGCGCCTCTGACCCCTACAAAAGAAGCTATATCATTTAAATTGATCATTGTTCACACAAAGGGTGAGATTGAGAAGATAGTGCAGGACCTTCACAATAGATACAATTTCTGTGTGAAGACCGTCCAACCTACGAGAATTTTGGGAAATACGAAGTTAAATATTATAGATATAGAGATTCCCAGAGAGATATTTGAAAGCAGGGAAGAGGTGTATCCTATGATAAAGTCCGTTATAAAGGAGGTAATAGGTAACTTTAGAGATTTTGATGAAGGTATACGTACCCAGGATATGAAAAAGTTGAAAGAGGTGGAGGAGATTACGAAATCATCTACCCCAAAGCATTTCATCAGGCATATATATTATGGATTAGATGACTTTTATAGAGTGAGTGCATCCCCGGAGGAGATTGTCTTACTTATAAGGATGGGATACTCTTTATACAAGAAAGCCTTGAAACCTCCTGATGTGCTGCATGTTGCAGTGAGAGAACTTTTGTTAGATCACAGGCTTGTTCTTCTTTGTGTGTCAACTACAAAGGACATTCTTGCAAATATAATAGAACTTATGTTCTCTTATAAATCTACAAGTTCGAGTGTAAGTTTGGGTAATACATATCTCCATTTTTTCAGGCTTGAAAAGGACGAAGGAACTGTATCCAAAAGTGAAATGCGGAAGCTCGTTTATTCAATAAGGAGGATTAGATGAAGCCGATATCAATTTCACTTTACACTTTGTGTTTTTTATTGCTCTCTTGGGGTTGCACCTCTAAATTGGAGATGGCAGGTGGTAGTGAGACAGAAATAGTAGTAATTGCAGACGATGAAACATTTAAGATACTCGGGGATGAACTCTCTTCTATATTGGAGCGTGAGATATTTACACCCACAAGGGAGAAGATATTCACATTGATACCAAAACCTCCGTCTAAACTGGCAATGTATAACAGAAGAAGGAATGTGCTCATAGTAGATATTATTAATAAACCACTTGTAGATTCTATTCTTGCCCCATCTGCCAAGAGAGATGCAAGCATGGGTAAAAATTTCGTTTTTGGGGAGGAAGATGTGTTTGCAAAAGGACAATCTGTCTGTGTCGTGACTGCAAAAGATATGAATGAACTGAAAAAGGTATTAAGAGAGAAAGGTGATGCAATATTCTCGTACTTTCTTATGTCTGTGGGAAAACGAATCAAGGATGTTCTGTATAAGGACGGCTGTCAGGAAGAGGTTGGAGAAAGGTTTCTTTTGTCTTACAACTTCGCAATGGACATTCCCCCGGGCTGGACGATAGAGGAATACGGTGCAAAAAGGCTTATAAAGATATTACGACATTATCCCGACAGGTTTATAACTATATACTGGGAATATTCGCCAAAAAAGCTTCTTACATTTAATGAGGCATGCGATTTGAGGGATAGTGTCTGTTCCATTCTTCATGATAGGGATATCGTGAACAGAAAGATGAGTCGAATGTTCAATGTAGATTTTCACAATATGAATGCACAGAAACTGAATGGTATATGGGAAAATGAGGAACTTATTATGGGAGGACCATTCAGGACATATATCTTCTCAACAGATGACGCGTTTTATTTCATTGATATGTATGTCTTTTCCCCTGGTGAGAAAAAATGGTTCGCTATTGAGCAAATGGAAACCATCGTCTCCACCTGGAGGGAGAGGTAGGGGAAATTAGTTTGTTAGTTGGTTAGTTAGGATAGAAAGGAGAAAGGGAAGTCAATTAGCAATGCAAAATTAGCAATTAGCAATTCAAAAGGGAAAATGACCAATGACTGATGACCAATGACTGATGCCTAATAACAAATTGAAGGATATCTATAATATTCTTTATTCTTATTATGGTCCACAGAACTGGTGGCCAGGGGATAGCCCGTTTGAGATTATGGTGGGAGCAATACTTACACAAAATACGAATTGGAAGAATGTCGAGAAAGCAATTGCAAACTTAAAGCCATACCTTGATCCGTTTGTACTTCTCAATATGGATATTGATAAACTCATCTCCCTCGTAAAACCATCGGGATTCTATAAACTAAAAGCACAAAGGCTTAAGAATTTCCTTTCGTTTTTTGTAGAGAGATATAATGGAAGCATAGAGGAGATGAAAAAAACTGAACTTGGGACCATGCGTCAGGGGCTCTTATCGGTTCCTGGTATAGGAATGGAAACCTGTGATTCAATACTTCTGTATGCACTTTCAAAACCAGTGTTTGTTGTTGATGCATATACCAAAAGGATTGGTATGAGACATAATATCTTTGACGGGAATGCCACTTATGAGAAAATTCAGAAGATATTCGAAGAGGGGATAAAAAAGGATGTGTATATCTATAACGAATTTCATGCCCTTCTTGTAAAGGCAGGAAAGGAAAATTGCAAAAAGAGAAAACCACTCTGCAAGACCTGTCCACTGAAGGGCCTGGGGTAAAAGAAATATCTATTTCACGGGGTAAACACAGATGTTGCCTAACGGCGACCTTCGGTTCACAGATTGTGTAAGGAGTTAGTCTGTTAGTTGGATAGTTTGTTAGATTCTAACTAACCAGCCAACTTACCAACTTTCTACTTTTGTGGTTTTTTAATATATAACTTAATATTATGAAACTCTGGAAAAATAATCGAGAAAGACGTACTCCTTCTGGAGAGCCTCAAGGGAAACCTCCCAGATATTCCATAATTCGTGGGTTGATTCTATGGGTTGCGTTTTTTATTCTTATATCTCTATTTTTTAGATTTACGACCACAGCGGAGACGACCTTTGTAACCGTTCCGTATTCTACTTTCTACAGCGAGGCAAAAAAGGGCAATGTGGAGAGTATTTCGATTTCTGAACTGACGCTTAAGGGAAAATTCTATACACCCCTTACAGTTGATGACAAGACATACAATGGATTTGTAACTACCTTGCCTTACGAGGATAAGGAGCTTATGAAAGAACTGCTGGAGATGGGGGTCGCCTTAAATGTAGAGAAGCCAAAATTCTGGAAGAATGCTATGCCCTGGATTCTGTTTCTCCTGTTTGCGGTTTTCTGGATATTTATGATATTTCAGATGCAGTCGGTTCCGAAAGGGACATCTATGTTTGGCAAAAGCAAGGCGAAACCTGTGTCAGAGGAGACCTCGAATGTTACATTTAATGATGTTGCAGGTGTAGATGAGGCAAAGGAAGAGTTGAAAGAGGTAATAGAATTCCTGAAAAATCCACAGAAATTCACATCACTCGGCGCAAAGGTGCCAAAAGGGGTACTGCTTGTTGGTCCACCTGGAACAGGTAAAACACTCCTTGCAAGAGCAGTAGCAGGGGAGGCAGGCGTTCCGTTCTTTTCTATGTCGGGGTCGGATTTTGTCGAGCTTTTTGTCGGTGTTGGTGCAGCAAGGGTGAGGGATCTCTTTGATAAGGGGAAGAAAAACAATCCCTGTATCATATTTATAGACGAGCTCGATGCAGTAGGGAGGCATAGAGGTGCAGGCATAGGAGGTGGGCATGATGAGAGAGAGCAAACCCTGAATGCACTTCTTGTTGAGATGGATGGTTTTGAGGCAAACAAAGGTGTTATAGTTATGGCGGCAACAAACCGTCCAGATGTGCTTGACCCTGCACTTCTTAGACCGGGAAGATTTGACAGAAGAGTGGTTCTTGACAGACCCGATATTAAAGGGAGAGAGGCGATACTAAGGGTTCATACAAGAGAGATACCCCTTGCAAAAAATATAAGTCTTTCTACCATTGCCCGTACTACTCCGGGATTCTCAGGGGCAGACCTGGCAAATCTGATAAATGAGTCTGCTCTCATTGCTGCAAAGAAGGGTAGAAAAAAGGTGTTGATACGAGATTTTGAAGAGGCAAGAGACAAGGTTCTTATGGGGGTAGAGCGGAAAAGTCTTGTTATAAAAGAGGACGAAAAGAGAAATATAGCATACCACGAAGCGGGGCATGCCCTTGTAGCGAAATTTATGAAAGAGGCAGACCCCATCCATAAGGTCTCCATTGTTCCGAGAGGGCTTGCACTTGGTGTTACACAAGCTCTCCCTGTCGATGATAGACATAACTTCTCGAAAGAGTATTGTAAGGCGCAACTGGCTGTTCTTCTTGGAGGAAGGGCAGCGGAAATTGAAGCATTGGGTACTCTCACGACGGGTGCAGGTAACGATATAGAAAAAGCAACAGAGCTTTCAAGGAAGATGGTTTGTGAATGGGGTATGAGTGAGAAGCTCGGCGCTGTAACCTTCGGCAAAAAAGAAGAACAGATATTTCTTGGTAAGGAAATAGGAAGGCATTATGACTATTCAGAGGAAACCGCCAAGGAGATAGATAGTGAAATAAGGGCATTTGTAGAAGAGGCAGAAAAGACCGCAAGAATTATTGTAAAAGAACACAGGGCTATACTGAAAAGAATGGTAGAGAAACTGCTTGAAAAGGAAGTCTTAACAGGGGATGAGTTGGATAGAATTGTTGAGGAGATGGAGGAGAAAGGAGCCTCCTGATTCGTTGTAAGGAGAAATGGAGAACCCTGGGTGAAATCTCTATGATGGATAAGAAGCTTATAGAAAAATCGGTAAGGGATTTTCTGGTGGCGATTGGCGAGAATCCCGACAGAGAAGGATTGAAGGATACGCCGAAGAGGATAGCAAAAATGGCAGAAGAGATTTTTGGTGGAGTTGGTGTTGATCCAAAGGGTGAGCTAAAATGCTACGCTATGAAAAACGAAGATGAGATGATATTGATAAGAGATATACCATTCTATTCTATGTGTGAACACCACTTATTACCGTTTATAGGAAAGGTTCATCTGGCGTACATCCCAAACGAGAATAGGATTACGGGGTATTCATCACTCGTGAGACTTGTTGAGGTTATGGCAAAACGTCCCCAACTTCAGGAGAGACTTACGACAGACATTGCAGAGGTGATAATGGAAACATTGAAACCAAAAGGAATTCTTATTGTGATTGAGGCAGAGCATCTCTGTATGTCAATGAGAGGTGTAAAGAAACCGGGACATATCGCAGTTACATCCGCAATGAGGGGAATAATGCGCCAGGCCGCTACAAGGGCAGAGGCATTTTCACTCATAAAAAATGTGAGGTAATGGCTATCGGGCGATCAAGCTATCAGGTTATTTGGTAATTAGGTCATTAAGTTATTAAGTCATTAAAATCTTCAATTAGCAATGCAAAATTAGCAATTAGCATTTATCAATTGTCATTAACCCGTGGTGTCAGGTCACAGACTCGCATGAGAGTTGCCTTACGGCGACCTTCGGTATACCCTCCTGACACAAGTTATTAAGTCATTAGGTAATTAGGTCATTGACACTAAGACACCAAGACGTTATGACATCTCGACAACACTATAATCTAAAATCCGTAATCTTTGTGCCTTAGTGGTGAACAATACTACAATCTGTAATCTGAAATCTTAAATCTGTAGTTTGAGAGTATATGAAGATAGAGTTGCTTAATCCGGGCGATCTGGACAGGGCAAGAAGTGAGATTTCTGCAATAAGCCCTGATAAGATAGCAATTGAGATTCTCACAAGAAAGACACTATACCTGAATATAAAAATTAAAGGAATTTCTGCTCCTGCCTGTAATATATTGAAACAAACGGCAATATCTGTTGGCGCTGACGCCTCCATCCCAAAGGATGCGCTTACAGGTAAGGGAAAAGACCTCTCCCTGATTCTCTCAGGAAACATAAGAGAGGTACAGAAAATAGCAGAGAGGTTAAAAGGACAGGCGTTTGGTCTATCGAAACTTGCAGAGAGACTCTTAGAGATTGCAAAATACTCATTCCTTTCTCCTCCACCAATCAAACTAAAAAATAGCATCTTGGATTTTTCCTCTCCACGAATATGTGGAATACTCAATATAACCCCTGATTCTTTCTATGATGGTGGTGTGTATACAGAAAAACAAAAGGCTGTAGAAAGGGTCTATCAGATGATAGAAGAGGGTGCAGATATGATAGATATAGGTGGAGAATCTACTCGCCCGGGGGCACTGCCAATTTCTACAAAAGAAGACTTAAAGCGGGTTTTACCCGTTATTAAATCTCTGAAAGTAGATGTTCCTCTCTCAATAGATACATATAAGAGTGAGGTGGCAAGGGAGTGTCTTGAGGCAGGATGTGAGATTGTAAATGATATATCAGGGTTAACCTTTGATGAGGAGATGAAATCTGTTGTAGGGGATGCAGATGCAACCTGTATTATAATGCATATGAAAGGGACACCAAGAGATATGCAAAAAAATCCACAGTATAATGATTGTGTTTCGGAAATATTTGAGTGGTTCTCTTCGCGGGTAAAAGAGATAAAAAGTTTTGGAATTGACGGGATTATGATAGACCCGGGTATAGGTTTTGGAAAGAGAAATCCAGAAGATAACCTTGAGATACTGAGACGATTGAGAGAATTTAAAATACTTGGACTGCCGATATTTATAGGGGTTTCACGAAAGTCATTCATAGGTAAGGTACTTGGTATAGAAAAGCACCAAAGGCTATCCGGGGGTCTTGCAGCCTCAATAATCGCCTGCCTCAACGGCGCAAACATAATCCGCACACACGATGTAAAAGAGACAAAAGAAGCCCTCTCTATGGTAAAAGCAATAATGGGGTCAGGTCTTTAATTTTAAGTTTTCTCTGATCATACCTTGTATATCCTTCAAGAAGGCTCTTTCCTTTCTTCTTCCACCTTCTTATCTACCTCTCCGTGGGCAAAAGAGTTTCCTGTTTACCCTTCCTGTGCAAATCTCAAGGTAAAATTTTTCTTGACTTTTCCTATCTTTTGTTGTATAATAGATAATAAACCAAAGGAGGGCTAGTCCTAACGGTAAGGCAGCGGACTTGAAATCCGCCGGGAGCAATCCCATGGGGGTTCGAATCCCTCGCCCTCCGGTGTTGCTGGGAAGAGAGAAGAGTGAAGAGTGAAGAGAGGAGAGATGATGGACGAGAGAGAGAGCAAGAGAGAAGAGTTAGAAGTTATAAAGAGTTGAGGGTGTATCGACTCGCCATGGATGCAGCAATGCGGATTTTCGTATTAACCAAGAAGTTTCCTAAAGAAGAAAAGTATTCGCTCACCGGCCAGATAAGACGCTCATCTCGTTCTGTGTGTGCAAACATCGCTGAAGCCTAGAGGAAGCGTAGATACGAAGCCGCTTTCGTAAGTAAATTGAGTGACGTAGAGACCGAGGCGGAAGAAACACGAGTTTGGTTAGAATTTAGCTTAAAGTGTGGATATCTTGACCAGGCTACTACCAAAGATCTGGATGATACTTATGATAGAATTCTTGCTCAGATTGTCACGATGATACAAGAGCCAGAGAAGTGGATTATCCGATGAAATCTCGCTCTTCACTCATCACTCTTCCCCGTTTCGGGAATGGGAGAGGTGGCCGAGAGGCCGAAGGCAACCGATTGCTAATCGGTTTTCTGCTGAAAGGTGGAACGTGGGTTCGAATCCCACCCTCTCCGGGTGTAAAGATAGTAATTAAGTTATTAAGTCAGTAGGTAATTAAAACATATGCTGCTCTGTTTTGCTTAAGCTCCAACATAAAGTGTTACATCAAGGGATATTGCTTCAATAACTTAATAACCTAATAACTCATTAACTTTAACATATCAGTGTAATCAGCGTTTACCCCGTTAAATAACTTAAAGATAAACACCAGACTTATCAGTGCTGAAACGGTTCTATTTAACGGGGTAAATCAGCGTCAAAAAAATAATGCACTCCACATCAATGTTTTACCAATTCTATGTATCTTAAAGGATTACCTTTTATCAAGGTAACGGGTGGCGGAAACGATTTCATATTAATAGACAACAGAAAAGGAAAAGTTAATAGGGATGATTTTCCAGCCATTATTCCGTCTATCTGCAAAAGAAGATTTTCTGTCGGTGCAGATGGAGTAATACTTCTTACAGGTGCAGAAAATGCAGACTTTAAGTGGATGTATTTCAACTCAGATGGTTCGGAAGCTCCTTTTTGTATCAATGGTATCTTATCAGCTGCCCGCGTTTGCCAGGTTCTCGGTATTAAAAAGGATACGGTTACATTTGCCACTTCCTGCGGCACAATAAAGGCAGAGATCCAGAAAGAGAAAATCAAAGTATTTCTCCCACCGCCAAGGGATGTTCGCCTAAATCAGGAGTTGGTCCTAGACGATAGATACCTGAACAGTCATTATATAAACACAGGGGTGCCACATACAGTGATTTTTAACGAGAGCATAGAAACTATACCTGTTGTAGAGATGGGAAGAAAGGTGCGGAATCACCAATTTTTCTTACCAGACGGAACAAATGTAGATTTTGTGCAGGTTCTTAATAATACTGAACTGAGTATCCGCACTTATGAAAGAGGGGTTGAAGGGGAGACCCTTTCCTGTGGAACAGGTGCCTTTGCATCTGCTGTTATTTCTACTCTTCTTGGGCTTGTTTCCTCGCTTATAAGGGTGAACACACAGGGTGGGGGCTATTTTATGATAGATACCTCAAATAACTCTCTCGAGGGTGAGACAAAAGTGATTTATATAGCAAAATTACAGGAGGCATTATGGCAGAAGTGAGACTTGTATCTTTGAAGAAAATATATGAGAAGAACGTTGTAGGAGTGGAGGACATAAATCTCGAGATAGAAGACAAAGAGTTTTGTGTGTTTGTTGGTCCCTCTGGATGTGGAAAATCAACAACACTCAGGTTGATAGCGGGACT